>JANXAP010000024.1 GCA_025062275.1 Dehalococcoidia bacterium | reverse complement strand
AGGAACGTCCAGTAGCTGAAGGCGTTCAGCCGCGGGAAGGCCACATCTCGAGCGCCGATCTGCAGCGGCACGATGAGGTTGAAGAATGCGGCCGAGAGGGGCATCACCACCAGGAAGATCATGGTGGTCCCGTGCATGGTGAACATCTGGTTGTAGACTTCCTGGTCCAGCACCTGGGCGCCGGGCCGGGCGAGCTGCAGGCGGATGGCCAGGGCCTCCACACCGCCTGCCAGGAAGAAGAGGAAGGCGGTGACGCCATACATGATGCCGATGCGCTTGTGGTCGACGGTGGCGATCCAGCTCCAGATGCCCTGGTAGGTGGCGGCCTGCCGCCGCAACTGGCGCAGGGCCTCCAGCACCCCCACCGGCGACCCACCGAACGTCGTCTGCGCCATGCCTTCCTACCTCCTTAGCGGGCCGCCTGCTGGCCCTGCCGGGCCAGCTGCTCCCGCGCCCAGGCCTCGAACGATTCCTGGCTGTCGTGGACTATGACTCGCATGCGCATGTCAGCGTGGGCCAGGCCGCAGAACTCGGCACACTGGCCCCCGTATTCGCCCGGCTCCTCGGCCACCAGCCACAGGTGATTGACCCTGCCCGGAATGGCGTCCATCTTGCCGCCCAGCCGCGGCGCCCAGAAGCTGTGGATCACGTCGATGCTCTCGATGGCCAGGTCGATCTTGCGGTTGGGCGGCAGGTGGAGTTCCGCTGGCTCCGTGCCCCGGCCCACCATCTCTAGGGGGCGCCCCTGCGAGTCGGTGTACTGGGGATACTGGAACCGCCACACCCACTGCTGGCCGATGACCCGCACCTGCAACGGGTTCTCCTCGGGCGAGGGGCGGTCGGCCTGCTCGATGATCATGCCGATCATGGGGCCCGCCAGTCCCAGCAGCAGGGCCAGGGGGGCCAATGTCCAGGCGATCTCCAGGGGCTGGTTGCCGTGGATCTGCCTGGGCGCCGGCGCGCCCGGCCGATGGCGGTAGCGGAAGACGATGTAAAGGACTGCCCCCCAGACCAGCGCCAGGATGACCACCGCCGGCCACATGGCCAGGAAGAAGAGATGACGCTGGTCGCGGGCCACCTCCCCCACCGGCGCGAAGGTGTTCTGCGGGGTGTCGATAGCGACGTTGCAGCCAGTGAGGAGCAACACCGCCAGCAGCGGCGTCAGCAGGCGCGCGTATCGAGCTGCCGACTTGAGTACCTGCAAGGTGGGCCGCCTCTCTCCGCAGCTCCACCCCCTAATCTTGCACACCACGGGCCTCTCGTCAACGAGGTTTGTGCCTGAGTTCACTAGAAGGCCAGCACGTCCACGGCCAGGGCGGCGAAGAGGAGCGCCAGGTAGAGGTTGGACCACTGAAAGAGGGTTGCCGCCCGCCGCAGAGACGGCCGCCAGAGCAGCCACAGGCACTGGCCCAGGAGGGCCGCCCCCAGCCCCGCCGCCACCGCCAGGTAGAAGGCCCCTGCGGCGCTGGCCCAGGGCAGGGCCAGGGAGAGGCCGACTGTGGCCAAGGCGTGCAGAAAGATGAGGCGCCGCGTCTCCGCCTCCCCCTTCACCACCGGCATCATGGGCACTCCGGCCCGCTGGTAGTCCTGGCGGTAGTTGAGGGAGAGGGCCCAGAAGTGGACCGGCGTCCAGAAGAAGACCACCCCGAACAACAGCAGCGCCGCTATGCCCACCTCTCCGCGCACCGCCGCCCAGCCGATGACCGGGGGCATGGCCCCTGCCGCCCCGCCGATGACGATGTTCAGGGGGGTGCTGCGCTTCAGGGCCAGGGTGTAGACCAGCACGTAGAACCCGTAGGCACCGATGGTCAGAAGGGCGGCCAGGGTACCCACGAAGGCCTGCATCAAAAGCGCGCCGAGGGCGCCCAGGGCCAGGCCGAAGGCTAAGGCCCGCTCCGGCTCCACAGTCCCCGCCGGGATGGGGCGACGGCGGGTGCGCAGCATCACCGAATCGATATCGCGGTCGAAGTAGCAATTGAGGGCGTTGGCGCCGCCGGCGGCCAGAGCACCACCCACGAGGGTGACCAGCAGCTTCCAGAAGGAAGGCCAGCCCTCCTGGGCCAGCACCATGGCCGGCACCGTGGTCACCAGCAGCAGCACAACGATGCGGGGCTTGGTGAGGCCCACATAGGCGCGGACGGCCTCGGCCAGCCCACGGGTGCGCTGTCGCACCGCTGTCCCCAGCATCCTACCCCTCTTCCAGTGGACGACGGTCGGCGGCCCAGACGGCCAGCGCCAGCGCCAGCCCCCATATGGCCGCCGCCAGGGCCAGATGGGCCATGCGCACCGGCGTCGGCAGCTCCAACCAGATGTTAGCGGCACCCACCAGCACCTGGGCCAGGTAGAGGCCCAGGGCAGCAGCCGATGCCCAGCGAGGGAAGCCCCCCAGCGTCCGCCCCCGCAGCCAGAGCCACAGGAGGGCCGCCCCCGCCGTCAGGGCCAGCAGGCGGTGGGCGTAGTGGACCTGGGCTCCCGTGGTGGCCCCGGGAACCACCTTCCCCTCGAACAGGGGCCAGTCGGAGTAGGCCAGGGCCGCCCCCGGCAGATGGGACACGTAGGACCCCACCAGGCTCAGGGCCAGCACCAGCGCCGCCGCCGCGGCGGCCGGAAGCAACAGCCGGCCCCCGCGGGCACCGCCTGCAGGGCGCAGGACCAGGACGGCGGCAGCCCCGAGGGTGCCCAGGGTCATCAGGGCCATGCCCAGATGGGCAGCCCGCAGGGGCAGGGGCATCTCCTGCTCCACGGCCTCGCGTCCGATCATGGCCTGGACCAGCACCAGAGGAAGGGCCAGCCAGGCGGCACGGGCCGCCCAGGGCCGCTCCCTGCGCTCGCGCCAACCAGCCACGGCCGCCCCCAGCACCAGCAGCCCCGTCACCGCCGCCAGCAGGCGATGGGAATACTCCAGCAGCACGAGCCTCTCCAGAGGAGGCAGGAGCTGGCCGTGACAGAGGGGCCAATCGGGGCAGGCGAGGCTGGCGCCCTCGGTGCGCACGGCCGCCCCCAACACCAGCAGGGCATAGGTGGCGGCCAAGGCCAGGGGCGCCCAGAGACGTAGACGGAAGATGTTCCCCAGGCCGGCAGGAAGGCCGAGGGGAGCGCTGCGGACTGCGCGCGGACGGGAGGGGACGGCCCCTTTCAAGCGAGCACCCCAATTGCACTTTGTATCACAAATTGCCCGCCCCGGTCAAGGCGACGGCGGGGGCCTTCGGCGGCGCCTTCGCTGCAGGCGATAGAGGCCGATGGCCACGGCCGTGGCCACCACCACTACCACCTCGGGCCGCCGCAGGGCACCCACCAGGCGGCGGACGGCGAAGTCCAGCCCGGCCGAGCGGAGCAGGTGCACCCCCTTGCGTCGTTCCAGTCGCTGCTCGATCTCCTCGGGAGTCAGCTCCTGCAACTGCTCGCTGGGCTCGTCCACCCCGTCCACGTCGCGGAGGCCTTTCAGGAAGTCCTCCAGGGGTACCTGGGCCAGCACCCAGTCCTCGGGTAGGTCGTCTTCTTGGCCGTTGCCGCTCATGGCGCACCCGGGGAAGGCCGACACCCTCAGCGTAAGCCACCGCGCCGCCTGGTGCCAGGTCGGGCGAGCTAGAAGACGACGGCCGCCAGCACCGAGGCCACCACCTGCAGCGCGGCCAGCGTCAGCCAGCCCAGGAAGGCCACGGCGATGGTCCTGAGCCAGCTGTCATAGTCCAGGGCGGCCCGGATGGCGACCACCGTGGCCACCAGCACCCACACGGCCACCACCAGGCTGACGATGATGCCCAGGACGGGTATGACGCCCAGGACCAGGAAGAAGCGGGGCGCCGAGGCGAAGCCCAGAACTCGCAGGAGCTGGCCCCAGTCGGCCTGGGTGCGCTCGCCCGGCAGCAGGCGGGTGCCTATCAGATAGGTGACGTAGGCATACGCAGCCCAGCCGATGAGGGCGAAGACGATGGCGACCACCACTCCGCCAACGCCTCCTCCCAGGGCGCCTATCGCCGCCGCCAGGGCGCCCAGCACCACCACCAGCCCCGCCTGCCAGGTGGCGGTCTCGTCGGCCTCCACCTCCTCGTAGGTATCGGCCTGCAGGAGCATGGCCCCCACGATGCGGTCGCCGAATGAGGAATGCCCGGCCTGCGTCCTCATCCCTCGCGCCACCTCCTGAGAGGGTTCTCTGGCATTTTAGACCCTGGGCGGGACAGGCGATAGAATAGGCCTACACGCCTCGGGAGGTGGGACTGTGGCACGGGAACGGCTGGTGGTGGTGGGCGGCGATGCGGCAGGCATGAGCGCCGCCGCCAATGCCCGGCGGCGGCGTCCGGCCGCCGACCTGGCCATCGACGTCTACGAGCAGGGCCCCCACGCGTCGTATGCCGCCTGCGGCATCCCCTACTACATCGGCGGGCTTGTGCCCTCGGAACAGAGGCTCATCGCCCGGCGGGTCGAGCAGTTCGAGGCCGAGGGCATCGGCGTGCACCTGCGACACCAGGTCGAGGGGATCGACCCCGCCCAGAGGCGGGTGCTGGTGAAGCCCCTGGACGGGGGCGAGGCCCGCTGGGAGCCTTACGACCATCTCCTCCTCGCCACCGGCTCGATGCCCGTCCGACCCCAGGTGCCGGGCATAGACGCGCGCGGCGTCTTCGGCCTCAACACCCTGGAGAGCGGCATCGCCGTCCACCGCTTCTTGGAAGAGGAGCGCCCTCGGCGGGCCGTCATCGTCGGCGGCGGCTACATCGGCCTGGAGATGGCCGAGGCCCTGATAATGCGGGGCCTCCAGGTAGCGCTGGTGGAGAAGGAGGAGCAGGTGATGCTCACTCTGGACGCCGACATGGCGGCGCCCATCGCCCGACGGCTGGAGGAACTGGGGGTGGAGCTGCGCCTGGGTGAGGCCCTGACAGCTTTCGAGACGGCCGACGGGCGGCTGCGGGCGGTGGTCACCGAGAAGGGCACCATCTCCTGCGACATGGCCGTCCTGGGCCTGGGGGTGCGGCCCCGGTCGGAGCTGGCGCGGGAGGCCGGCATCCCCCTGGGTGTGCGCGGGGCCGTCGTCGTCAATGAGCGCATGCAGACAGAGGTGCCCGGCATCTGGGCGGCGGGCGACTGCGCCCAGACCTTCCACCTGGTCTCCCGACGGCCCTTCTGGGTGGCCCTGGGCACAGTGGCCAACAAGCAGGGCCGCGTGGCCGGCATCAACCTCGGGGGCGGCTATGCCACCTTCCCCGGGGTGGTGGGGACGGCCATCACCAAGGTCTGCGAGCTGGAGATAGCCCGCACCGGCCTGCAGGAGCGTGAGATAGCGGCCCTGGGCTGGGAGTCCGTCGTCGTGCGCATCGAGGCCCCGACCCGCGCCCACTACTACCCCGACGCGGGCCGCGCGACGGTGAAGCTGCTGGCCGAACGCGGATCGGGCCGCCTCCTGGGCGGGCAGATAGTGGGCACCGACGGGGCAGGCAAGCGCATAGACGTCGTCGCCACCGCCCTCCACGCTGGCCTCACGGTGGAGGAGTTCCTCCACCTGGACCTGGCCTACGCCCCGCCCTTCTCGCCCGTATGGGATCCCCTGCTGGTGGCGGCGCGCCAGCTGGCGGGCAGCCTGTAAAACAGGCTACTTGGCCAGGCCCGAGGGCGCCCGCTGGTCACCCTCCACCAGCAGCAGCCGCCTCAGGGTCGGCCAGGGCAACCGTCTCACGGCCTCCCCCAGCCGCGGGTAGACCCAGCGCTGGAGGGCGATGGCCACCGGAAAGCCCATGAGGGAGACCACTGCCCCCGCCGCAGCGTCCAGGAAGAAGTGGTTGGCAGTGACGGTGATGGCGAAGACCTGAGAGGCGGGCAGGAAGATGCCAACGGGCACCATCACCCAGGCCAGCCGCGACCCCCAGAAGCACCAGACGACGCCGATGCCCAGCAACAGGTCCCAGCCGAAGTGGAGGCTAGGCATGGCAGCGTAGGGGTTCACGAAGGCGGCCGTCTCCTGGCTCTGGTAGGCGTAGCCCAGGTAGCGCTGCATGGTGTCCACGAACCCGGTGATGTAGGCCGGGGCGTGGGGGTCGAACTGGGCCGCCAGGTCGGGCAGGAGCCGGGGCGGTGCCACCGGATACGCCCAGTAGACGATGAGGGCGATGGCCCCCGAAGAGAGGAAGGCGTCCCGAAGGAGGGTGTACTTGGAGCGGCGCCAGTAGTAGCACCAGATGCCGAAGGCGATGATGAGAGGGAAGTGGAGCCAGAAGTAGATGATGTTGAAGGCCTGGACGACGAACAGGTTGTCGCCCAGGTTGCGCTGCAGGTCGTCCTCCCAGAAGAAGCCCAACCGCTGCTGGATGTCGATGATGTGACGGGCGTGCCAGTAGGCCTCCTCGGGACGGTCGATGACGGCGCCCCGCACCCCGAAATAGGCGAGGAAGCCCACAGCGACGATGAGGGCCTCCAACAGGTCTCGCCGGCCGAAGCGGGGCAGTAGCTGGCGCCAGCGGTGTTGCGGGGAGGGCGGCCGAGAGGACATGACCTCAGCGGGCGGCAGCGGCGCCGCCGGTGCGCCAGCGGCCCAAGAGGCGCCGCCCGTAAAGGGACCAGGTGCGGGCCAGGAGCAGGCCCAGCAGCGCAACGCCCGCCCCCAGCATCACGTCCAGGATGTAGTGGTTGGCCGTGGCCACGATGGCCGTGCCCATGGCCACGGGCATCAGCACCGCCAGGGCCCTCAAGAGACGATTGCCCGTGGCGCTCCAGATGGCCATGGCCAGCAGCAGGTTCCAGCCGAAGTGCAGGCTGGGCAGGGCCGCGTACTGGTTGACGAAGCCGGCCGGCTGCATGCTGTAGTTGATGGGCGAGAAGGCGGCCATGGTGTCCACCAGACCGTAGGGCCAGGGCAGGAGCCGCGGCGGCGCCGTGGGCAGGAATGTGAAGAAGACCAGGCCAATGCCTCCCGAGATGAGAAAGGCGTTGCGGTAGAGGCTGTACACCGGCCGATGCCAGAAAAAGAGCCACAGGCCCACCACCACGATGAGCGGAAAATGGGCATAGACGTAGACGGCGTTGGCCGCCTCCACCAGCAGCCGGCTGGACATGACCAAGGCCTGCAGCTCCTTTTCCCAGAAGAGGCCCATGGCCCTCTCTATATGGGCAATGCCCATGCCGCGGGAGACGGCCTCGGTGGTGCGTCCCTCCACCAGCCCCCGCACCCAGTAATACAGGGCGAAGGCGGCGCCCATCACCACCAGGTCCCACAGGCCATACCTGTGGACGAAGCTCCACGAGCGCTGGGCGGTGAGCAGGGTCCGCCTGGCCAGCGCCATGTCGTTTTTCCCTCCCCTCGCTAGCCGCCCCCTTATTATATCCCCTTGCGTCCCTAGAAAGCTGCAACGGGTCCTGCCCAGGCCCAGCGTCCCCCTGCGCCGTCCACCAGGGCCTCGATTTGCAAGGGCATCGTCACATTGCTTGACAGGCGAATTGTGAAAGTGTAAAAAGGCAACAATTATGGAGCGCGCGGCCGCGGGGGAGCTGCCCCACCAGGCTGGCCACCAGGGCGGTGGCACCCACAGCCACGCGACCCGACGGCTGCGACCCCTCGTCGCACTGGCGCTGGCCTTGGCCGCGCTCGCCTTGGCACCCCGTCCGCTGCCGGCCCAGGAGCGCACTGTCTTCATCGTCGATACTACGCAGGACCTGCCCGATGCTTCACCGGGCGATGGCCATTGCTCCAGCGCCAGAGACCCGTCCGAGGGCCTCTGCTCCCTGCGGGCCGCCGTCATGGAGGCGGGATCCCTCAGCGGAAGCTTCGAGATCCTGCTGGTGGGGGGACAGGAATATAAGCTGAGCCTCGACTTCTCTCACCTGGGCCAGGACGACGACATGGGCTTCGCGGGCGACCTGGACATCAGGGGCGATGTGGTGATCCGCGCCCAGGGTGGGGAGGGGCCGGCCGTCATTTATCGTTCCGCCCCTGGACCTTGCGTGCTCGAAGGCCAGAATGAGCCCCGCGCGTTCCGCATCCTCCATGTGGCGCCCGGCACGGACGCCGCGACGGTGGAGCTGCGCAACGTGCGGGTAGAGGGCGGCTGTGTGGAGGGCGACGGCGGGGGCATCCTGGTGGGAAGCAATGGCTCCCTGTCCCTCGTGGACAGCACGGTCAAGGACAATCACGCCCGCGAGAGCGGGGGCGGCATCCATTTTGCCGGCTCCTGCTCGGGGTGCGCCCTGACGCTCCAGGGCACCACCGTCCAGGGGAACTCCGCCCGACTGGGGGGAGGCATCGCCGCCCTCGACGGGGCCAGCATCCGTGACAGCACCGTGGTCGACAACTCCGCCCGGGCTGGGGGCGGCGGCCTCTTTCTGGCCGGCGTGGCCCGCCTGGAAGGAGTGACGGTCGAGGCTAACGGGCAGTCGGACGACGTGGAGCCCCTGGGGGGCGGCGGCCTCCTGTGCGGGGGCCTCCTGGACGCCCCCTGCACGGAGCTGACCATCATCGGGGGGAGATTGGGCGGCCCCGAGCGGGGCAACAGCGCCGCCGGAGCCGGCGGCGCCCTGCGGGCCTTCGGCGGCAGCCTGAGCATGACCGGCACCGCCATCGTCGACAACCGCAGCGGACAGGGGGGCGGAGGTCTGGCCCTGGACGGCACCACGGCCACCCTGCGGGACTCGCTGCTGCAGGAAAACGAGGCCGCTGGCCACGGCGGCGCCGTCTACGCAGCCGGGGGCCAGCTGACCCTGGCGGGGACCACCCTGGCCCACAACCGGGCCGCCTACGGCGGCGGCCTCTACCTGGGCGGGAACGCCAGCGGCACCGTATTCAACAGCACCCTCAGCGGCAACGAGGCCACACGCCAGGGAGGAGGCATCGCCCTGGGCGCGGCAGCGTCGCTGGCCCTCTTCTTCAGCACTCTGTCGGCCAACCGCGCAGAGGAAGGGGGCGGCCTTCTCCTGAACGCGCCCAGCAGCGAGGACGCGGTGCGGCGGCTGAAGGCGACCATAGCCGCCAGCAACTCGGCCACCCTCGGCGCAGGCACTGGCGACTGTTCCGGCAGCTTCGTCTCGCTGGGCTACAACCTGCTGGGGGACGGGGGCGGATGCAGCTTCACCCCTCAGACGGGCGATGTGGAGGGCGAGGACGCCCTGCTGGGCGGTCTGGCCGACAACGGAGGCCCTACCCCGACCCACTCCCTCCAGGATGGCAGCCCGGCCATAGACGCGGTGCCCACCGATGAGTGCAGCGGGCCCGACGGCCTGGCCCTGGCCACCGACCAGCGCGGGACTTCGCGGCCCCAAGGCCCGAGGTGCGACGCAGGGGCATTCGAGGCCAACAGCAGCCTGGGAGGGGGCCCCGGGGGTGGCGGCGGCGGAAGCGGTGGAGGAGGAGGCGGCTTCGAAGGCGGTGACGGAGGCAGCGGAGGAGACTCGGGAGGCGGCACAGGCGACGTAGTAGGAGGAGGCGGGAGCGGCGGAGGAGGCCCGGGAGGCGGCGGTGGTGGCGGAGGAGGAGGGGGTGGAGGCGGATTCGACGGGGGAACAGAGCCGCCCGGGTCACCGCCGTCTTCCAGACCGGGTATCGTCGTCCTGGTGGTGGACGCGCAGCCCGACTCTCCTCAGGCCTTCGACGTGGCCAGCGACCTGCCCTCCTGCCAGTCC
>JANXAP010000023.1 GCA_025062275.1 Dehalococcoidia bacterium | reverse complement strand
ATGCAGTCGACGGGGCAGACCTCGACGCAGGACTTGTCCATCACGTCGATGCAGGGCTCACAGATGACATACGCCATATCGGACCTCCACCATTAGATAATTTTTAGCTGTCTAAAATCCCTCAATCCTCCACCCCCTACGATATTAACTCGCTGCCTCCTGCCGGTCAAGTAGAAGGCGGTGAGGGGCCGAGGCGGCCGCCAGGTCGACTCAGGGGCCATCTATGGTTCCCATTTGCAGCACTGCTGTCCTTTAGGGTATGAATTAGGGAGACCTGTCAGGAGGTGTAGGCCATGGACATGGGCATAAGCGGGCGGGTGGCCCTGGTGACGGGGGCCGGTCGCGGCATCGGCCGCGCCATCTGTCTGGCCCTGGCCGCCGAGGGCGCCAGGGTGGCGGTGAACGACATCTTCGAGGAGCGGGCCGCCCGAGTGGCGGAGGCCATTCGCAATGGCGGCGGCACGGCTATTGCTGTAGCCGCCGACGTCACCGACCAGGCCCAGGTGGAGGCGATGGTGCGGCACATCGAGGAGGCCCTCGGGCCGGTGGAGATCCTGGTCAACAACGCTGGCGTGCCGGTGCCCCTGGAGGGCACCGATCCAGCCATGGAGCTGCCCTTCGCCCAGTCGGACCGTCCCCATTGGGACCGCATCATGAACCTGAACACCTACGGCACCCTCTACTGCACCCGCGCCGTCCTGCCCCGGATGATCGAGAGGCGATGGGGCCGCATCGTCAACATCACCTCCGACGCCGGCCGGGTGGGCGCCCCCAACCTGGCCCCCTACTCCATGGCCAAAGCCGGCATCATCGGCTTCAGCAAGGCCCTGGCCCGGGAGGTAGGCCGTTACTGTATAACCGTCAACTGCGTCGCTCCCGGGGCCACCGAGACGGAGGGGGCGCAGGACTGGCTCAAGACCCACCGCGAGCGCATCATGCCCCTGTATCCCATGGCCCTGGGGCTGGGGCGCCTGGGCCTGCCCGAGGACATCGCCAACGCGGTGGTCTTCTTCGCCTCCGAGAGGGCGGTCTGGATTACGGGGCAGGTGCTCTCGGTCAACGGCGGCTCCTCCATGTCCGATTGACGGCCGGCCAGAGAAGGCCCCTGCGGCCGGACGAGCTATCGGGAAAGGCTCGGGGGGCCGACGGGGGACAGCTAACGCCCGGCGGCGGAGTCGTCCAGGGCGGAGGCCATGGGGCCTCCACCCTCGAAGGCCAGGCCCGGCCGCGGCTGGACGATGGTCTGGGGGGCGGGGGCCTTCTCTCGCTCCCTCTCCCCCTCGGGGCGGGGCGCCTGCGGCGGGCTCGGCTGGGGCAGGGCCGGCTCCTGGCCGGGGGGCGTCTCCAGGAGCGCCCTCAGTTCCTCGCCCTCCAGCGTCTCCTTCTCCAGGAGGGCCTGCACCAGCTGGTCCAGTTTGGCCCGGTTCTCGGCCAGCACCCGCTTGGCAGTGTGGTAGGCGTGGTCGATGATCTGGCGGACCTCCTCGTCTATCTCCTCGGCGATCTTCTCGGAGTAGTTACGCTGCTCCGCTATCTCCTTGCCCAGGAAGATGAGCTCCTCCTTGCGGCCGAAGGTGCGGGGGCCCAGCCGCTCGCTCATGCCGAACTGGGTGACCATCTGGCGGGCGAGGCGGGTGGCCCGCTCCAGGTCGTCCTGGGGGCCGGTGGTGAACTCGCCGAAGACCATCTCCTCGGCCACCAGGCCACCCAGCATGGCGGCCAGCATGTCCTTGAACTGGGACTTGGTGTAGAGGTGGCGGTCTTCCTCGGGCAGAAAGCGAGTGAAGCCGCCGGCCATGCCCCGGGCGACGATGCTTATCTTGTAGGGCGGGTCGGCGTTGGGCAGTATGTGGGCCACCAGGGCGTGGCCGGCCTCGTGGTAGGCCACGATCTGCCGCTCCTTGGGGCCCATGACGCGGCTCTTGCGCTCGGGCCCGGCGATGACCCGGTCCACCGCCTCGTTGAATTCGGACATGCCGATGCGACGCTTGCCACGGCGGGCGGCCAGGATGGCCGCCTCGTTGACCAGGTTGGCCAGATCGGCCCCCGAGAAGCCCGGCGTCTGCTTGGCCAGCACGTCCAGGTCCACGTCCTTGTCCAGGGGCTTGCCGCGGGCGTGCACCTCCAGGATGGCACGGCGCCCCTTCACGTCGGGACGGTCCAGCACCACCGAGCGGTCGAAGCGGCCCGGCCGCAGCAGGGCCGGGTCCAGAATGTCGGGGCGGTTGGTGGCAGCCATGACGATGACATTGGTGGAGGTGTCGAAGCCGTCCATCTCCACCAGGATCTGGTTGAGAGTCTGCTCGCGCTCGTCGTGGCTGCCACCCAGGCCGGCGCCTCGGTGGCGGCCCACAGCATCGATCTCGTCGATGAAGACGATGCAGGGCGAGTTGCGCTTGGCCTGGTCGAACAGGTCACGCACGCGGGCCGCGCCCACGCCCACGAACATCTCCACGAACTCGGAGCCGCTGATGGAGAAGAAGGGCACCCCGGCCTCTCCGGCCACTGCCTTGGCCAGAAGGGTCTTGCCGGTGCCCGGCGGCCCCACCAGGAGGACGCCCTTGGGCACCCGCGCCCCCAGGCTGGCGAACTTCTCGGGGTACTTGAGGAACTCCACGACCTCCTTGAGCTCCTCCTTGGCCTCGTCCACCCCGGCCACGTCGGCGAAGGTGATGGTGGGGCGGGAGCTGTTGATGAGCCGCGCGCGGCTGCGGCCGAAGTTCAGGGCCTGGGAGTTGGTGCCCTGGGCCTGCCGCAGGAACAGGAACAGGATGCCCACGATGAGGATGACGGGCAGGAGCTGGATGAAGAAGTTGAGGATGCTCTCCCACGGGCGCCCCTGCTCCGTCTTCACCACAGGCTGCTGCTCCAGAGGGATGCCGGCGTCCTGCAACACCTTGCGGACTGTGTCGCCCTGCTCCAGACGGGCGCGGAACTGCTGGTCGCTGTCGAAGCGCTTCCAGCTGACGGTGTTGCCGGAGACGGTGACCTCGCCCACCTGGCCCTGACGCACGTCCTGGACCAGGGCGGCCAGTCCCACCTCCTGGGTGCGGTCATGCCCCTGGGGCAACAAAGAGTAAATAACAACTACTACAGCTACGAGGATGAGGAGATAGAGGAACCCTTGCCGCAACCAGCGCCCATTCATCCCACTAACAAAACTATATCACAAAAGGGAGGCCGCCCGCACCCGTCCTACTGCTCCGAGGCCAGCACCCCGCCCTGGGCCCAGTTCTCCTTGGGAACGTCCTCGAAGATGATGATGGTGGCCTCGGGGGTGGTATGGGCGATGTTGACCATGGCCTCGGTGATGACCCGGGCCAGCTCGGCCTTCTGGGCCTGGGTGCGGCCTGGCCACATCTCGATGCGGACGATAGGCATGGTGTCACCTCCTGCGTAGGGTCTCTTTGCATCCCACCCTAGCACGGCCAGAGGGGCTGTCAACGCCCCGCCACCGCGTTAACATTGTGCCGTCATGGCCCGGGCGCCCACCCTGGAGCGGGAGGAGGCCCTCTGGCGAGAGGGGCTGCTCTGGGTGGCCGGTGTGGACGAGGCCGGCCGCGGCCCCCTGGCCGGCCCCGTGGCTGCTGCCGCTGTCGTGCTGCCCCCCTTCCCATCGTTCCCGTGGCTGGAGCAGGTGCGGGACTCCAAGGTCCTGACGCCGGCCGAAAGGGGGCGGCTGGAGGGCCTCATCAAGGCCCACGCCCTGGCCTGGGCAGTGGCCATGGTAGGCAACGAGGCCATCGACCGGCTGGGCATCGCCGCTGCTTCCAGGGAAGCCATGTGCCGCGCCCTGGCCGCCCTGCCCCGGCCGCCGCAGGCGGTGCTGGTGGACGGCCCCTGGCCTCTGTCCGGCCTGCCCTGCCAGGCGGTGGTAGACGGCGATGCCCTCTCCCTCTCCATCGCCTGCGCCTCCATCCTGGCCAAAGAGGCCCGCGACCGACTCATGCGGCAGCTCGAAGGGCTGTACCCGGGCTATGGCTTCGGCCGCCACAAGGGCTACCCCACGGCAGAGCACCTGGCGGCCCTGGCCCGCCTCGGCCCCTCGCCGGTGCACCGCCGCAGCTATGCACCGGTAAGGGAGGCGGCCCTCTCCCTTTTCCGGAGACGGTCATCCCGTCCCCGGGGGAGGCAGCCGACCACGCAGCGGGGCCGCGGAGGGCAGCCGTGACTGACCGACGACGCACCCTGGGGTCCTTCGGCGAACGCCTGGTGGCCGGCTACCTGGAGTCCCGCGGCTACCGCATCCGCCAGCGCAACGTCCGTCTGGCTGAGGGGGAGATCGACCTGGTGGCCGAGAAGGACGACTGGCTGGTGTTCGTCGAGGTGCGCACCCGCAGGGGTCAGGCAGCAGGCACGGCCGCCGAATCGGTGACGCCCCGCAAGCAGCGCCGGCTGCTGGCCCTGGCCGAGGCCTATCTGCAGGCAGC
>JANXAP010000022.1 GCA_025062275.1 Dehalococcoidia bacterium | reverse complement strand
TACACGCAGTGGTCGCCCACGTAAGGGGCCACCAGCAGGTGGGTGCCGCGGGGCGACCAGAGCAGCCATGACGGGCCGACGGGCAGCTTCCTCACCCCCGACCCGTCGGCCTGCACCAGGTAGACCGCGGACGTCTCCGGCCGAGCGATGACGGAAACGGCGATGACGTCGCCCCTGGGCGACCAGGCCAGTTGAATGAGCGCTCCGAGGGGCCCGCTGAGCAGCGTGCTCCGACCGGTGGCCACGTCGAAGCGGGCCACCGAGCGCTCTATGCAGGGGCCGCTGTCGTAGGCCACGCTCCGTCCGTCGGGCGACCAGGCGGGCGCCAACCCCCGCCCGACCCGCCTGGGCGCTCCCCCGTCCGGCGACAGCAGGAGGATATCCCAGTCGTAGATATCGCCGGTGGGGGCGGTCACCAGCACGGCCCGGCCGTCGGGCGACCAGCCAGCGAAGGCCATGCCGTCCTGGCTTACCTGCCGCAGGCCGGTGCCGTCGGCCCGCACCACATACAGGGCGCCCAGGGTCAGGGCGGTCCTGGCGCCCTTCACGATCAGCATGGACCCGTCCGGCGACCAGCAGCGCATCCACAGCGGGGCATGGCATGCCAGGTCGAAGTAGAGGTCCTCGCCCTCCGGCCCCCTGACGACCACCGGCTCGCTACCGTCGGCGCGTATGATGACCACCTCGGCACCCTGCGCGCGGAGCCTGGCGTCGAACCCCAGCAGGCGGGCCACGGCGATGCGGTCACCGCGCGGGGACCATTCGCCGCGCACGCGGCCCGGGGCTGAGAACACGAGCTGCACTGCGCCCGACCGCGCATCGAAGACGTACAGTTCGCCCTCAGTCTCCCCGGCGGCTGGAGCCGGCGTGGCGGTGTCCGGCGGCACAGGCGGGCTGTGGGCGCTCACCAGGAGCCTCCTGCCGTCGGGCGCCCAGTCCTGGGGATATATGAACCAGGACATGCCTCCCGGCCGGGCCTGGACCCCGCGCAGGAGGTAGGCCTGCTCCACCTCCACCCGTTCGCCCTGCAGCCTCGCCTGCCCCACCACCATCTCCGAATTGGACACGAAGCAGAGAAAGCCGAAGCCCGAGCCGTCGGGCCACCACCGGGCCCTTCGGGGATCGAAGCAGTAACGGCCGCTGGTCGCCCCCGTGGCCACGTCCACCACCGCTCCGCCCAGCTCGGGGAGAGGGCCAAAGTCGCCGCGATATGGCTCCACCACAAGGTGCATTGTGTGGACAGGCGTCCCGGTAGCGGCGGCCGGTGTGGAGGCTGGTGTGGAGGTCGGGCGTGGAGTCGGCGTCGTCTCGCGGTCGCCGCAGCCAGCCAGCAGGAGGGAGGTCGCCAGAACTAGGGCGGTCAGAGAAACGACAGCGACCGAGGGGCGGCCGGCGGTACCGGGGTGGTGGGCGCCTCTCATCTCGTTCCTCCCTGCGATCACACGCCCTGCCGTGGGCACACAGTCCTCCGGCGCCCTACCCCCGATTCTATCAACGGTTATGCGGCCCCAAAGTTTCGCCGCTACCTAGGGGGCTGCAGGCCCCCCCTCAGAACAGCTCGCGCAGGTCGAACCGTGGGCCGTCCTTGCATACCAGTCGCACGCCGCCCCGACGGGGGAAGACGGCGCAGCCGTAGCAGATACCGGTCCCGCAGCCCATGCGCTCCTCCATCAGCACCTGCACGGGGCGACGGGAGGCGCGGCTGCGGACCACCTCGGCCAGGGCGGCGAACATGGCCGCCGGGCCGCAGGCGAAGACCTGGTCGGCCCAGTCCAGGTATTCGGGTACCAGGTCGGTGACAGGCCCGTGGTGGCCACGAGAGCCGTCGTCGGTGGCGTGGACGACCTCTACCTCGGGCGGAAGTAAGGAAGGCGGCAGCAGGCGGGCGGCGGTGCGGGCGCCGGCCAGCAGGGTCACCGACCGACCCTGGGCTACCGCCTCCTCGGCGAGGGCCACCAGTCCGGCGATGCCCAGGCCGCCCGCCACCAGCAACAGGTGACGGGCATCGGGCCGCACCTGAAGCCCCTTTCCCAGCGGCCCGAAGGCCACGATTTCGTCCCCCGGCCGCCGTTGCGAGAGCCAGAGGGTGCCGCGGCCCCGCACGTCGTAGAGGATGGCGAACTGGCGCTGGCCGTCTCGTTGGCGAAAGCGATGGTAGCTCATGGGACGGGGCAGAAGGGGGTCGAGGCCGTCGCCGCAGCGCAGCATGAGGAAGCGTCCGGGGGCGGCCCCCCGCGTCAGGGACGGGCAGGAGAGCCACATGAGAAAGGTGTCCTCACAGACCCGGTCCTGGGAAAGGACCACGGCCCGCTCCAGCTTCAGCCGTTCGCCGGTCATGGGCGAGCGCCATTGCGGTATTCGGGGAGGGGCAGGACCGAGTACTGGCCCGGCTCCACCAGCATCGCCTCCACCGCCGCCCGGGCCGTGTCCAGGGAGGTGAAGCACGCCACCCGCTTCTCGACGGCGGCGCGACGGATATAAAAGCCGTCACGCAGGGTGGCCGTCTGGGAGCCTTCGGGGGTGTTGATGACCACGTCCACCAGCCCCTGGTCGATGACGTCGATGACGCTGGGATGTCCCTGGTCCAGCCGCTTGGTCACTTCGGCCACCTCCAGCCCCAGGGCACGGATGAGGGCCGCCGTGCCCTCGGTGGCGTAGAGTCGGCAACCGGCCTGGGCCAACTTCCGCACGATAGGGATAGCCTCGGGCTTGGTGCGGTCGGAGAGGGACAGGAGCACGGACATGCCGGGGCGCAGGGCCAGGTCGGCGGCCTGCAACGCCTTGGCCAGGGCGGAGCGGAAGTCGCGGTCGATGCCCATCACCTCGCCGGTGGACTTCATCTCCGGCCCCAGGTAGGTGTCCACCCCCGCCAGCTTGGACATGGAGAAGACAGGGGCCTTCACCGCCACCAGGCCCTGCTTGGGCCACAGACCGTAGGGATAGCCCAGCTCAGGCAGCCGCTTGCCCAGCATGGCCTTCACTGCCAGGCGGACCATGGGCACGCCCGTGGCCTTGGATATGAAGGGCACCGTGCGGCTGGAGCGGGGGTTGACCTCTAGCACGTACACGTCGGAGCGGCCGCCCTCCCGCATTATGACGAACTGGATGTTCATGAGACCCAGCACTCCCAGGGCCAGGGCGATGCGCCGCGTGTAGTCGACGATGGCCTCTACCTCCTCGTTGGTGAGGCCTATGGCGGGATAGACGGCCATGGAGTCGCCGGAGTGGACGCCGGCCCGTTCGATGTGCTGCATGATGCCTGGAATGAGGACGTCGTGGCCATCGCAGATCGCATCCACTTCGGCCTCGATGCCCTCTAGGTATTTGTCGATGAGGATGGCTCGCCCCTGGCCCACCTGGGCAGCTTCCTCGACATAACGTATCAGCTCCCGCGGGCCCTGGACGATCTCCATGGCACGGCCGCCCAACACGTAGCTGGGACGGACCAGGACCGGATAGCCGATGCGGGCGGCCGCCTCCAGGGCTTCCTCCAGGCTCTCGACGGCGGCGCCTGGCGGGCGGGGTATGCCCAGCTCCTCCAGGAGGGATTCGAAGCGGCCGCGATCCTCGGCGATATCGATAGCCTCGGCGCTGGAGCCCAGGATGGGCAGGTTGGCACGCGCCAGAGGCACTGCGAGATTGATGGCCGTCTGGCCGCCGAACTGGACGATGCTGGGCGGCGGGCCGCCGTCGGAATCCTCGTTGTCCAGGATATCCCGCACCCCCTCCTCGTCCAGGGGCTCGAAATAGAGGCGGTCGCTGGTATCGAAGTCGGTGGATACCGTCTCCGGGTTGCAGTTGGCGATGATGGCCCGATGGCCTGACTCCTCCAGCGCCCAGACGGCATGCACCGAGCCGTAGTCGAACTCGATGCCCTGGCCGATGCGTATGGGTCCGGAGCCGACCACCAGGGCCTTGGGGCCTTCCAGAGGTGGCGCCTCGTTCTCGGCCTCGGCGTCGTCCTCGTACGTGCTGTAGAAGTAGGGGGTCTCGGCCTCGAACTCGGCAGCGCAGGTGTCGACCATCTTGTACACGGGACGGATGCCCCAGCGTTGCCGTAGCTCCCGTACCTGCTCCGGCAGCATATCGGCCAGGGTGGCGATGTCGCGGTCGGGGAAGCCCTTGCGCTTGGCCAGCCGCAGCAGCTCCGGGGTCAGCGGCTCCGACAGCAGACGCCGCTCCAGGGACACGAGGCCGGCCAGCTTCTCTACGAACCAGGGGTCGATCCCCGACAGGAGGGATATCTGCATCGGCTCCATGCCCCGACGCAGGGCAGCCATAATGGCCCACAACCGCTGGTCGTTGGGCTCGGCGATGAGCTGGCGCACCTGCTCCTCGCTCCAGGAGGGGTCCTCCCACAGCAGCGTGCGCCCGCCGAACTCCAGGGAGCGAACCGCCTTCTGCAACGCCTCTTCGAAGGTGCGCGCGATGGCCATCACCTCGCCTGTGGCCTTCATCTGGGTGCCGATGCGCCGCTCCCCCAGCGGGAACTTGTCGAAGGGCCAGCGGGGTATCTTCACCACCACATAGTCCAGGGCCGGCTCGAAGGCGGCGGTGGTCTTGCCCGTCACCCGGTTGGCGATCTCGTCCAGTCGCTTGCCCACCGCTATCTTGGCCGCCACCCGGGCGATGGGATAGCCAGTGGCCTTGGAGGCCAGCGCCGAACTGCGGGAGACGCGAGGGTTGACCTCGATGACGTAATAGGGCGGGCGGCCATCGGGCGAGAGGGCCCAGGGTGCGATCTCCCGCCTCGGCGCCAGGGCGAACTGGATGTTGCAGCCGCCCTCGATGCCCAGGGCACGAATGATCTTCAGGGCGGCCGAGCGCAGCATGTGATATTCCTTGTCGGTCAGCGTCTGGCTGGGGGCCACCACGATGCTGTCGCCGGTGTGGACGCCCATGGGGTCCAGGTTCTCCATGTTGCAGACGGTTATGCAGTTGTCGGCACCGTCGCGCATCACCTCGTATTCCAGCTCCTTCCATCCCAGGAGGCAGCGTTCCAGGAGGACCTGGCCGATGGGCGAGGCCTTCAGTCCGATGGAGACGATGTGTTCCAGCTCCTCCATGTCGCGGGCGATGCCGCCGCCGGTGCCGCCCAGGGTGTAGGCGGGGCGAACCACCACCGGGAAGCCCAGCTCTCCGGCCACGCGGCGGGCTTCCTCCAGGCTGGTGACGGTCTCGCTCTCGGGCCTCGGCTCGCCGATCTCGTCCAGCAGGCGCTTGAACAGCTCCCGGTCCTCGGCCTTGCGGATGGACTCGATGGTGGTGCCGAGGACGCGGACGCCGTAGTGGTCCAGGATGCCGGCATCGGCCAGGGCCACGGTGAGATTGAGGCCCGTCTGTCCCCCGAGGGTGCCCAGCAGGCCATCGGGGCGCTCACGCTCGATGATGCGGGCCAGGACCTCTACCGTCAGCGGTTCGATGTAGACGGTATCGGCTATGTCCTCGTCGGTCATGATGGTGGCGGGGTTGGGGTTGACCAGGACGGTATGGATGCCCTCCTCGCGCAACGAACGGCAGGCCTGGGAGCCCGAGTAGTCGAACTCCGCTGCCTGCCCGATGACGATAGGTCCAGAGCCGATTATGAGAACCTTCCTCAGACTACCCATCCTTCGATGCCCCCGACATTGCGCTCGACAGGTATCACAGCGGCAGTTCGTATTGCATGCCCCCTCCGACGACCTGAGCGAGGGACCCCAGCTCGCCAAAAAAGCTCAGGGCCGCCTCGTTTCCCTCAGGTATGGTGCCCCGCAGCCGCCGGTAGCCCTTTCTTCGGGCGAACTCCAGCGCCATGAGCGCCAGCTCGCGGCCGATGCCCCGCCGCCGGTACCCTTTCAGCACCCACACCCCCAACACCGACGTATCGGGGTCGTTGGCGTCGGGCTCCAGCGCAGCGAAGGCCACCGGGCGGCGGCCGTCGCGTGCGAGAAACATGGCTCCTCGCCCGCGGTACCCTGCCAGGCGCCGCGCCACCGCCTCGGCCGTCATGGGCTGGAGGAGGGCGGCCGCCTGGGCGCCCAGCTCGGCGATGATCTCCTGCCCTACCTGAGCGATGGCTGCGGCATGCCGCCGGTCGGCCCGTCGGAACTGAATGCTCATCGCGCCTCCTTGTGTGCCTGCACCATCTCCAGAAAGCGGTCGAAGATGTATACGTTGTCCATAGGCCCCGGCGAGGCCTCGGAGTGGTACTGAATGGTCAGCAACGGCAGCTCCGGGTGCCGCAGCCCCTCCACCGTGCCATCGTTCAGGTGGACCTGGGAGACCTGAATGCCGTCGCGCAGGCCGTCGGGGTCCACCGCATAGCCGTGGTTCTGAGCGGTGATGAACACCCGTCCCGTGGCCAGGTCCTTCACCGGGTGGTTAGCGCCCCGGTGGCCGAACTTCAACTTGAACGTCCGCGCCCCGAAGGCACGGGCGATGACCTGATGCCCCAGACAGATGCCCAGCACGGGCACCCTCCCCACCAGCGGTCGCACAGTGCGCACCAGGTAGTCCAGCAACGCCGGGTCGCCAGGACCGGGCGACAACACCAGCCCGTCAGGCCCCAGGGCCAGCAGGTCTTCGCCGGGGGTGGTGGCCGGCACCACCGTCACCCGGCAGCCCCGCTGGCGCAGCAGGCGCATGATGTTGAACTTCACGCCCGCATCCACCACCACCACATGAAAACGGGGCGAAGGCGGCTCCGGCCAGAGGTAAGGCTCCTCTGTCGTTACCTCCCGCACCAGGTCGGTGGTGCCGTAGCGGGGCAGGGAGCGCAGACGGGCCAGGGCCTCCTCGGGCGACTCGCCGATGGCGATGGCGCCCATCATGACGCCTCGTGAGCGCAGTCGCCGTGTCAGGGCGCGGGTGTCCACCCCCTCCAGTCCGGGCACCCCCTGGGAGGCCAGGTACTCGTGCAGGGTCATCTCCGATGCCCAGTGGGAGGGCAGGGGACAGGCCTCCCGCACCACCAGCGCCCGCACCTGGATGCGCGACGACTCGACATCCTCGCGATTGATGCCGTAATTGCCCACCAGGGGGTAGGTCAGGACCAATATCTGGCCTGCATAGGACGGGTCGGTGAGCATCTCCTGGTAGCCGGTCATGGCGGTGGAGAAGACAACCTCGCCGTAGGCCGGGGCAGCAGCGCCGAAGGGTCGGCCGGGGAAGACGCTCCCGTCCTCCAGCACCAGAAATCCCCGCTCGCTCATTCCTGCCATACCTTCCTGCCTCCGTAAATGGTGCATACGACCCTTCCCCGAAGCCTGCGGCCCGCCAGGGGGGTGTTCTTGCCCTTGCTGGCGAAGCGCTCCGGCTCCACCGTCCACTCCTGCTGAAGATCGACTACGGTCACGTCTCCCGGCGCGCCCACCGCCAGGGTGCCCAGGCCAGGCACGTGCCGGTCCAGTCCCAGCGCTCGCACGGGGCCGATGGTCATGGCCTCCGCCAGTCGCATCAGATGCAAGCGCCCCTCATGCACCAGGGACAGGCACAGGGCCAGGGCTGTCTCCAGGCCCGAGATGCCGAAAGCCGCCAGGTCGAACTCGCACAGCTTGTCTTCCACGGCATGGGGAGCATGGTCGGTAGCTATGCAGTCGATGACACCCCGGGACAGACCGTCCCGGCACGCCGCGACGTCGGCCCGAGTGCGCAGGGGAGGGTTCACCTTGGCATTGGTGTCATACGCTAGGCCGCCGGGCGACTCGCCCGAGCCCATGACGGCCTCATGGGTCAGACACAGGTGGTGCGGTGTGACCTCGACGGTGACGGGCGCGCCACGGGCGCGATAAGCCTCGACCAGTGCCACGGCGCCAGCAGTGCTGACGTGGGCCACGTGCAGGCGTCCGCCCGTCTCGGCAGCCAGCGCCAGGGCACGGGCCACCGCTGACTCCTCGGCCGCAGCGGGGATGCCCCGGAGGCCCAGGCGCGTCGCCACCCATCCCTCGTGCATGACGCCGCCAGCGCTGAGAAGCTTGTCCTCACAGTGCTCGATGAGGGGTAGGCCCAGGACGGAGGCGTACTCCAGGGCGCGACGCAGAAGGGCTGGGTCGGCCACCGGGTCGCCGTCGTCGCTGAAGGCCACAGCACCTGCCTCGGCCAGCTCGGCCAGGTCGGCCAGCTCGCGGCCCTTACGCTCCCGTGTGGTGCAGGCGATGGGCAGCACACGCACATGTGCGACCTGCTCCGCCCGCTGGCGCACCCAGCGCACCATGGCAGGGGTGTCCAGCGGCGGCTCGGTGTTGGGCATGCAGCAGACGGTGGTAAAGCCGCCGCGGGCAGCGGCCAGGGTGCCGGACTCGATGGTCTCCTTGTGCTCCAGCCCTGGCTCCCGCAGGTGGCAGTGGACGTCTACCAGGCCCGGCAGCACCAGCAGGCCGCTGGCATCCACAGCCTCGCCAGCGTCTCGGCCCGCGTCAGGGCCTACGGCCGCGATGCGGCCGTCCACGATGAGCACGTCGCCCACCAGGTCGACGCCCCGAGACGGGTCGAGGACGCGACCACCGCGGACGGCCAAGCTCGTCATGCCTTCCCCCCGGTCAGCAGGTAGAGGACGGCCATACGCACAGCGACCCCGTTGGTGACCTGCTCCTCGATGACCGACTGGGCCGACCGGGCCACCTCCGGCGCTATCTCGACGCCCTCGTTCATGGGGCCAGGGTGCATGACCAGGGCATCGGGGCGGGCACGGGCCAGGCGCTGAACGTTGATCTGGTAGAGGCGAACGTATTCGCGCAAGGACGGCAACACGCCCCCTGCCATCCGCTCGCGCTGGAGCCGGAGGGCCATGACGACGTCGGCCCCCTCGATGGCCTTGTCCAGGTCCATCTCCACCTGCACCGGCGGCATAGCGACCTCGCCATCGTCCATGCTCGTCCCCGGGCGCAGGCCAGCAGGAAGGAGGGTGGGGGGGCCGCACAGCACCACCTGCGCCCCCAGGGCTGTCAGGCCCCAGGCGTTGGAACGGGCCACGCGACTGTGGGCGATGTCCCCCACGATGACAACCTTCCTTCCCCGCAAGTCGCCCAGATGGCGGCGGATGGTGTAGATGTCCAGCAGGGCCTGGGTTGGATGGGCGTGCGAGCCATCGCCCGCGTTGACCACATGCAGGCGGGTGTGGCGGGCGGCCAGATATGGCGCTCCCGACTGCCAGTGGCGCATCACCAGCACCTCGGCACCCAGCGCCTCGACGGTCCGCACCGTGTCCAGCAACGACTCGCCTTTTTTCACGCTGCTCTGTTCGGCAGCGATGTTGACCACGTCAGCGCCCAGGGCCTTGGCCGCCAGCTCGAAAGAGGCGCGGGTGCGGGTGCTGGGCTCGTAGAACAGGTTCACCACCGTCAGGCCGCGCAGGGCCGGCACGCGTGGCACCTCCCGCGACAGCACCTCGCGCATGGCATCGGCCGTGTCCATGACGAGCTCTATTTCCTCCGGTGTCAGCTCGTCTACGTCCAGCAGATGCTCCCGCTTCCAGGCGGGGGCCTCCCGCACACTGGTCGGGCGGGCCTGCTCCCTGGCGTCATCCCTCATGCTCGCCCTCCTCCCGCGGCCGGACGATGACCACCTCGTCGCGTCCGTCCACTTCCTCGAGGCGCACCTGCACCTCCTCGCGCCTGGAGGTGGGGATGTTCTTGCCCACGTAATCGGCGCGGATGGGTAACTCGCGGTGTCCCCTGTCCACCAGCACCGCCAGTTGCACCTGCCCGGGCCTCCCGAAGTCCATCAGAGCATCCAGGGCGGCCCGGATGGTGCGCCCGGTGTAGAGGACGTCGTCCACCAGCACCACCCGCTTGCCATCTATATCGATGGGGATATCGCTGGGCTGGAGGGAAGGCCGCAGGCCCAGGTAGGGAAGGTCGTCGCGATAGAGGCCTACGTCCAGAGCACCCACGGGCACCTCCACCCCCTCGAACTGACGGATGGCATCGGCCAGCCGACGGGCGAGGGGCACTCCGCGGGTCCGCATGCCCACCAGCACCACATCCTGGACGCCCTTGTTGCGCTCAATGATCTCGTGGGCTATGCGGCGGACGGCGCGACGGATGTCGTCCGCCGTCATCAGGACGTGCTCGTGGGCCGAGGGGACAAGAAAAGGCCCACTCGCCCGTGGCGGAGTGGGCCGCTTTTCTCTACGCTCCGCGAATTCGCTTCCGCTGTCCACCCTTCTCCTCTCCCTTGCCGGCCTCGCTGGACCGGCTTAAAGGGGGGAGCGCCTTCTGGTTGGCAGGTTATCACGGCGCCCCCCGGGAGCGCAAGGGGCTTCGGCCGTCAGCTTCCGAGTGCTATCATTTGCAGCAGAAGAACCCTGCACAGGAGGTCACCCCATGGCTGAATTCGTAAAGGTAGCCACCGTCAGCGAGTTGCCACCCGGGGAGATGAAGATCGTGGAGCTGGACGGCAAGGAGATAGTGGTGGCCAACCTGGGCGGCGAGTTCGTGGCCTTCAGCAACGAGTGCACTCACCGCGGCGGGCCGTTGGGCGAAGGGGAGCTGAAGGGCGATGTGGTTGAGTGCCCCTGGCACGGCGGCCAGTTCAACGTCCGCACTGGCGAGGTGGTGGCGCCGCCCCCTTCGCGTCCCATCGCCTGCTTCCAGGTCCAGGTCCAGGGCGACGAGATCCGGGTGGCCAAGTCCTAGGCGGCCCCTGACGACAGGCCGGGTCGCGCGGGCAACAGGGGCGAAAAGCCGTCACTCAGGACAGCCAGACCCGCCTGGCAGTTCCGCCGCCCCTAGCGACGTCCCGCGTGGGCAGAGACAGAAGGCCCCGCAGGCGTGGACCGTGACTCCGTCACCGACGGGGCCGAGAGCGGACGCGCCCGTGCCTATTGGCCCCCTGCCAGGGGTGGGATGAGGATGACCCTGTCCCCCTCCTGCAGGGCGCGGTCGAAGTCCGAGTTCTCGTTATTGACGATGATGACCTGGGCCATGTCGTCCGGTATGCCCAGGCGTCGCACTAGCGTGTCTACCGTAGCTCCCTCGGGCAGTTCCAGCTCGAACTCCCCGGCGCCGTTGGGCGAATACTTGTCCAGATAGGCCTGCAGCTCCACCCTCACCCGCATGCGCTATCGCCTCGCCAGTTGGGCCTTGAGGGCCTCGAAAGCTATCATACCAAGGTTGATGCGCTCATGGGTGAAGCGGTGCTTCCAGCGGGAGACGTCAGTGCGCCGCCGCACCATCGCCTGCAGCACTCCCAGCTCCTGGACGTCCTGGGGACGGCCAATGACCACAGCACCCACCACCCGGTTCTCGCCGTCCACCAGCACCTTACGATAGACGCCGGTGGCCCGGTCGCGAAAGACGATGGGCTCCAGGCCCGGCTCGTCCCGGAACTTGCCGATAGAGGCGCAGGAGAGGCCGAACAGCTCGGTGACGTTCCAGCTGAGGCTCCCCGGATACGTGACGCTGTCGCCGGCCATGTTGGCGCCAGCCACCCGCCCCTGGTCGACGGCCGTGGGCCAGATGGCATGGACCACCGGCTCGCTGCTTATGAAGTCGCGCGTCTCGGCGCAGTCGCCGGCAGCGTACACGCCGGGCAGGTTGGTCTCCTGTCGCTCGTTAGTCCTGATACCACGGCCAACTTCCAGACCCGAGCCCTGCACGAAGCCGATGTTGGGCTCTACGCCAGTGCCGCACACGACCATGTCTGCCTGATAGGTCTTGCCGCTTCGCAGGTGCAGTGTGAACTTGCCATCCCTGCCCTGCTCGACGGCGCTGACGGCATCTCCCAGCAGGACCTCCATGCCCAGGGAGCGCATCTCCTCTTCCAGTCGGCGGCCGCCTTCGGGGTCCAGCAGCTGGGGCATGACCTGGTCGGCGATCTCGACGACGGTGTAGCGCAGGCCGGGGCGCCTCTTGAGAAGGGCGTTGATGGTGAGAAGGCTGATGAAGCCCGCGCCGATGACGAAGCAACTGCGAGCACCCTCGCTGGCGCGGTCGATCCGCGCCGCATCGGCCAGCGTCCAGTGATAGCAGACCTCCGCCTCATGGATGCCTTGCACGGGAGGAACTCGGGAGCGGGAGCCGGTGGCGATGAGCAGACGGTCGTAGCTGAGGGTGCGGCCGTCCTCCAGGCGCACCTGCCGCGCCTGTGGGTCCAGAGCGGCAGCTCCCACGCCCCAGATGGCCTCCACTCCGCGACTGCGGAAGTAGTCGGGTGTCTGCAAGGTTATCTGGCGAAGGTCTTTCTCGCCGGCGATGAGATAGGGAAGGGCGACGCGGGAGTAGCAAGGCTCCGGCTCCTTGGAGACCAGCGTGATGGGGCCGGAGGGGTCGCGCTGACGTATGGCCTCTATGGCCGAGAGGCCTGCGGCGCTGGCGCCCAGGATAACGTAGCTGGTCATGCCCTCCTCCTCACCGTGGTGTCAGGCCAGGCCCAGGCGGGCCAGGGTCTCGGGCAGCGGCCGCCCCTCTTCGTCCCAGCCACGCACACGGTAATACTCCTCCAGCATGGGCTCCAGCTCTACCACCTGTCCCTGGACGGCGCCGCCAGTGAGAGGCTCCTTCAACATGCGCGGCGGCAGGGTATCGTCCTTGCGACCCAGGCCAGCGCGGTTGTTGAACAGGCGCTCCAGGTTCCAGATGCGCTCACCGGCCAGGTTCCACTGCTCGATGCTCAGGTTCTCGCCGGTGGCAGCGTTGTAGAGGGCGCACAGCTTCTCGGGCGGTATGGCGAAGGCGCTGAAGGTGCAGATGCCGGCGGAGTCCTCACAGGCAGCCTTGTCCTGGAAGACCTTCTGGGCCTGCGCCTTGCCCTCGATGGTGAAGGGATCCAGGCGCTGGTTGGGCGGCGCGAACCACTCCACGGACATGGTATATCCGCGCAGGTGGCAGGCGCCCCGGTTGGAGGTGGCGTATCCCAGCCCCATGCCCTTGGCACCGCGAGGGTCGTAGGCGGCGAAGTCCTGCTTCTTCACCCCCATGAACAGCTCGGGGTGGCCATAGTATTCGGCCAGACGATAACCTCCCTCGGCCAGCAGGTTGCCGAACTTGCCCTTGCGGAACGCCATCAGCTCCAGACAGCCGATGACGGCGTCGGGGTTGCCGAACTTCAGCTCGAAGGGCAGCTCCGCCAGGTCCTCGGGCGGGATGTAGCCCTTCTCGGCCAGCTCCATGGCGGTGGCAATGGTGCCCCCGGCGGAGATGGTGTCCATGGCCCACAGGTTGCACAGGTAGTTGGCATAGAGGACAGCGGCCAGGTCGCCAACGCCGCAGTCGGTGCCCAGCCCGAACACCGTCTCGTATTCCGGCCCCTCGCCCTTGCCCTGCCACTTGCTGGGGCCGCGGATCTCGGTAACCCGAGCGCAACCGATAGGACAGGAGTAGCAGCCCTTGTTGCGCACCAGCATCGACTGGGCGAGGGCCTGCCCACTGACGGCCTGGGCATGCTCGAACTGCCCCGACTGGAAGTTGCGAGTGGGTAGGATGCCCACGGCGTTGGTGAATCCCACCGTGGAGGCGGTGCCCAGGCCCCGCAATGCATGGGCCGTGGCCGGGGACTGGTTGATGAGCTCCAGCGACTCCATCACCAGCTGGGAAAAGGCGATGGGGTCGGCCACAGGGACAGCGCCAGTGCCCCTGACCACGATGGCCTTGACGTTCTTGGCACCCATGGCCGCGCCCACGCCGGAGCGGCCTGCCGCCCGACCCTTGTCGTTGATGACACAGGCCACGCGGCACAGGTTCTCGCCCGCGGGGCCGATGCCAGCCACCCGGGCCTGGGGGTCGGTCTCGGAGCGGAGGATGTCCTCCGTCTGGGCCGTGTCCTTGCCCCAGACGTGGGAGGCGTCTCGGATCTCCACGTGATCGTTGTAGACCCAGATGTAAACGGGCTTCGGTGCCTTCCCCTCCAGGATGACCATGTCATAGCCGGCGAACTTCAGCTCCGGCCCCCAATAGCCACCGGAGTTGGAGCAGGCGATGGCATCGGTCAAGGGGCTCTTGCAGAGGACCATATAGCGGCCGCCGGTAGGAGCGTAGGTGCCCGTCAGGGGACCGGTAGCGAAGATGACCTTGTTGTCAGGGCCCAGCGGATCGCAGCGGGGGTCTATCTCCTCGTAGAGGTACTTGGTGCCCAGACCGCGGCCGCCGATGAACTGCCTCGCCCAGTCCAAGTTGAGCGGCTCTTTGACGATACGGCCGTTGGTCAGATCGATGCGCAGGACGGTGCCGACCCATCCATAAGGCATGTTCCCTTACCTCCGCGCGCTCGGGTGCTAGGCAACAGCAGGCTGCTCCAGCTGGGCCATACGCTGCTCCCAGGGCAGCGGCTCTACCTCGGCGAACTCCAGGGCACCGTAGACACAGGCCTTGACGCACTGGGGGTCGCCGCCACACAGGTCGCAGTTCTGGGCCACGTGCTTGTCCGCGTGAAAGCCCATGACCCCGAAGGGGCAGGCCACCAGGCACATCTTGCAGCCGATGCACTTGTCGTCGTTCACGAACACCTGCCCCGTCTGCGGGTCGCGGCCGATGGCGTAGGTGGGGCAGTTGGACAGACAGGGCGCATCGGCGCAGTGGAAGCAGGTAAAGGCGCCGTATATCTGGTCTTCCACGAAGTCGAAGACCCAGATGCGGGTCTTGGAGGGGGCGAAGGTGTTCTCGTGACGGAAGGAGCACGCGCCCTCGCACAAATGACAGGCGACGCACTTCTCAGGGTGGGAGAGGATCATCCTCATAACAGCCCTCCCGCTGGTCTGACAACGCGCCATCACGATACCGGCCGTTCCCAGATGCTGTCAAGCGCCCGCCAAGATGACTGTTTGGGCACAACGGACAGGCAGCGGACGGATGACGGAGGGCCAGGAGCGTCGCAGGCCCTTTCTTGCCTTGACCCCCCGAGGTATAGGCCCTACCATAGCATGTGAGCTCCATCACGAGGAGGCGACCCAGGTGAACCTTCGCATCCCAGGCCCCACTCCTTGCCCCCCGGAGGTGCTGGCGGCTTCCGCCCGTCAGATGATAAACCACCGCGGCCGAGAGTTCGCCCAGCTCCTGGGGCGCGTGGCCGAGCGCCTCAAGCGCTTCTACCAGACGCAGCACGACGTCCTCATCCTCACCACCTCAGGCACCGGCGGTCTGGAAGCGGCCATCGTCAACACCCTGTCGCCGGGGGACAAGGTGCTGGCGGTGATCATCGGCGAGTTCGGCCAGCGCTTTGCCGAGATCGCCGAGACCTACGGCGCCCAGGTGGTCCGCCTGGAATACGAGCCTGGCCACGCCGCCGACCCCGAGGACGTGGCCCGCGCCCTGGCCCAGCACCCCGACGCCAAGGCAGTGCTGGTCACCCACAATGAGACGTCCACCGGCGTCACCAATCCCCTGGCCGACATAGCCTGCGCCGTGCGGGAGGCCGACCGCCTGCTGCTGGTGGACGCCGTCAGCTCCCTCAGCTCGATACCCGTGGAGACGGACGCCTGGGGCCTGGACGTGGTGGTCAGCGGGTCCCAGAAGGGGTGGATGGTCCCACCGGGCCTGGCCTTCGTGTCCATGAGCCCCCGCGCATGGGAGGCCTACAGCCAGGCACGGATGCCTCGCGTCTACTTCGACCTCGGCCGACACAAGAAGTTCCTGGAACGGGGCCAGACCCCCTGGACGCCAGCCGTGTCGGTCCTGTTCGCCCTGGACGTGGCCCTGGAGATGATGGAGCGGGAGGGGATGGAGAACATCTTCGCCCGCCATGCTCACATCGGCGAGATGACGAGGGCGGGAGTCAAGGCCCTCGGGTTGAAACTCCTGGCAGCCGATGAGCGCTATGCCTCCAACACGGTAACTGCCGTCCGGGTGCCGGAAGGAGTGGACGACCGCGTCCTGCGTCGGTTGCTGGAGGACGAATACGGGGTCGAGCTGGCCGGCGGCCAGGGGGAGCTGCAGGGCAAGGTCTTCCGCATCGGCCACCTGGGCTGGGTGACGGAGCAGGACATCCGTCAGGTCCTGGACGCCCTGGCCCAGGCCCTGCCCAGGGTGGGATACGAACTGCCTGCCCGCGCCTGAGATGGACGCCCGCGTCCTGGTTGTAGAGCCCATCGCCGAGGAGGGCGTCCAGCTGCTGCGTCAGGCCGGCGCCCGGGTGGACGTGCGTCTGGGGCTCTCTCCCCGCGAGCTGGCGGAGGCCATCCGAGACTACAACGCTCTCATCGTCCGCAGCCAGACCAAGGTCACGGCCGAGGTGGTGCGGGCCGGCCGCTCCCTGCAGGTCATCGGCAGGGCCGGCACCGGCGTGGACAACATCGACGTGGAGGCCGCCACCGAGCAGGGCATCATCGTCGTCAACGCCCCCACCGGCAACACCATCTCCGCCGCCGAGCACACCATCGCCCTGATGTTAGCGCTGGCCCGCAACATCCCCCAGGCCGATGCCGCCCTCCGCCAAGGACGCTGGGAACGGAACCGCTTCCTGGGCACCGAGCTGCGGGGCAAGACGCTGGGGGTCATCGGCCTGGGCCAGGTGGGGTCGGAGGTGGCCCGCCGTGCCCGCGGACTGGAAATGCGGGTGCTGGGCTACGACCCCTATGTTCCCTCGGAGCGGGCGCGCGTACTGGGGGTGGAGCTGGTCTCGCTGGACGAGCTGCTGTCCCAGTCGGACTTCATAACCGTCCATACCCCCCTCACGGAGGCCACCCGCGGCCTCATCGGCGAGGAGCAGCTGCGACGCATGAAGCCCACCGCCAGGGTCATCAACACAGCTCGTGGCGGCATCGTGGACGAGGAGGCCCTCTATCGCGCCCTCAGGGAGGGATGGATAGCCGGAGCCGCCCTGGACGTCTTCCAGGAGGAGCCCGTCACCGAGCACAAGCTGTTCGCCCTGGAGAACGTGGTGGTGACCCCGCATCTGGGCGCCTCCACCGCCGAGGCGCAGGAGCGAGTGGCCATCGATGTGGCGGAGGAGGTGCTGGCGGTGCTGCGGGGCCAGCCAGCCCGCTACGCCGTCAACGCCCCCCTGATACCGCCCGAGACCTACACCTTCCTGGCACCCTTCCTGACGGTGGCCCAGAAGACGGCCTCGGTGGCGGTGCAGCTCTGCGAGGGCCAGTTGGGGCAGGTGGAGGTGGAATACCTGGGGGAGATCGCCAGCCACGACACCACACCCCTGCGGGCCGCGGTAGTGAAGGGGCTGCTGGCGCCCATCAGCGAGGAACACGTCAACATCGTCAACGTGGACCTGGTGGTCAAGCGGCGCGGGCTGCACCTGACGGAGCGCCGCGGCCCCTCGCACGAGCTTTACGCCAACCTAATCACGGTGCGCATCCGCAGCGACGGCGCCATTACCGCTGTCTCGGGTACCCTGGCCCACGACGGCCCTCACATCGTCTCCATCGACGAATTCTGGGTAGACGTGCCGCCGGTGGACGGCTATTTGCTGGTTTGCGAGAACCAGGACCGTCCGGGGATGATCGGCGCGGTCGGCACTCTACTGGGGGGCTTCGACGTCAACATCAGCTTCATGAACGTAGGGCGGCACCAGAAGCGGGGCCGTGCGCTGATGGTGCTGACGCTGGACGAGCCCCTCACGCCGGAGCAACTGAAGGCAGTGCGGCAAATACCGGACATCTATTCGGCGCGACTGGCCCGCCTCTAGGGCTCCAGGGGATACATCACCAGGCCCGCCGGCAGCTTGGGGTAGAAGTAGGTGGACTTGGGGGGCATACGGGCGCCGACATCGGCCACCGACATTATCTGGGCAGGCCTGGCCGGCCCCACGAAGAAGGCGTAGCGGAACTTCCCCTCCCTCACCTGACGCAGAGCGTCCTGGGCGTCGGTGGTGTACTGGACGACCTGGCCCTCTCGCACCCGATCCTCGCCGATGCCGAGCACCGGAGCGAGGACGGCGTGTTGAATGACGGCCGTGTCTATGTGGGCCCACTGCCGGGGGCTTCCCGGAGGCATCAGGGAGGTCACCGCCTCTACGTCCAGCACCGATAGCAGATAGAGGTCGGGGGATTCGGCACAGGCCATGCCGAAGGTGGTTATGGCCCGTCCCCGCTGACCTATGGCCCGCAGCAGGTGCTCCAGGGAGGGCACCGTCTCCATGTCGAAGAGGGTCACCATCGCCTCCACCGCTCGCTCGAGGGGGACATCGCTCTGGACGAGACGATGGAGGGGCAGCAGCACCAGGCCAGGGTCCTCGGCTGCCACCAGGCCCATGAGAACGAAGTTCTCGGGCTCGTCGCCCGTCCAGCAGGAGGCCCGAGCGCGGCACTCCTCCAGGTAGGCCAGCGCAGTCTCGTAACGGTGGTGGCCATCAGCGATGTAGATGCTCTCGGCAGCCAGGGCTTCTTGCAGCCGCGAGGCCGACCCGCCGTCTTCCAGCACCCAGAGGGCGGAGCGGCCTCCCTCGATGTCGGTGAAGCCGGCGAGAGGCTCCCGCCGACAGGCGTCCTCCAGGAGCGTCGAGAGAGCTCCCTGGCGGTCGCGACACAGACCGAATACCGGACTCACCTGGGTGCGCAGCGCCCTCAGCAGCCGCAGGCGGTCCTCCTTGGGCGGGCGCAGGGTGTGCTCATGGGGCCGCACTACCCCTGCCTCCCAGGGAGCGAGCCTCACGCGCGCGAAGAGCGCGCGGCGCCGGTGCTCTCGACCCTCGACAACGAAGGCCTGCTCCAGGGCGTAGAGGGCAGGACTTTCGTCGCGGCGAAGGACGCCCTCGGCCCTCCACCGGGCCAGCAACTCGGCAGCAGCCCTGTAGGGATCCTCCCCGTCCTGGGGCAGCTCGAGCCGCACCGCATTGTAGGGCGAGAGGGAGAGCAGGCGCTGACGCTCCCGGGGCGAGATGACATCGAAGGGAGGACAGATGGCCAGCCCCAGGTCCACGTCCGGGGCATAGCGCAGGGCGCGAAGGGGCCTCACCTCGGCCATGGGGAAGGACGAGCGGGACAGGCGCCCGCAGTCATGAGGTGGAGGCCCCCGTCGGGGCCTCCTCAACTTCCGCCTCCACGTAGGGGTTGCCGTAGCGGTCGCGCTTGATCTCGGCCGCCACCACGCGCCCCTGCACCAGCCGGTTGTCCTCCCAGTAGCTGACCGACTGGCCGATCAGCTTCTCGACGATGGTGCGCAGGCCCTTCTCGTCGGCCGGGAATCGGAACGCGCGCTTGGGCATAACAGCCTCCGATGGCCCCACTACGATGATAGCACAGGGACATTCCTGCGCCAGCACCCGCGCATGGTCGCCGAGCCGCCCTCAGGCCAGACGTCGACGGACCTCTTCCACCGCTTCCGAAAGGGGCACCAAAGTAACGGTTGTGTCGCGGCGCGGCTTCAGCTCGACCGCTCCCTGCTCCAGAGTGCGCGGGCTGACAGTCATCCGCAGGGGCATCCCCAGCAGGTCGGCGTCCTTGAACTTGACGCCCGGCGTCTCCTCCCGGTCGTCGTAGAGGGTCTCGATTCCTGCCTCCCAGAGGCGCCGGTACAGGTCCTCGGCCGCCTCGCGCACCTCGCCCCTGTCCAGGGACAGGGCCACCAGGTGCACCTGGTAGGGCGCCAGCTCCGGCGGCCAGACGATGCCCTTCTCGTCGTGGTTGGCCTCCACCACCGCCGCCAGCAGCCGCTCGATGCCGATGCCGTAGCAGCCCATGACGGCCGGCCGCTGCTTGCCTTCTCGGTCGAGGAAGACCGCCCCCAGCTTCTCGGAGTAGTAGGTGCCCAGCTTGAAGATCTGGCCCATCTCGATGCCCCGGCGCATCTCCAGGGGGGTGCCGCACTGGGGGCAGGGGTGGCCGCCCTGGGCCAGGGCGATGTCGGCCACCACCTCGGCCTGCCAGTCGCGGCCGTAGTTGACGTTGAGCAGGTGGAAGTCGGGGCGGTTGGCGCCGGCCACCAGGTTCCGCTCCCGGGGCACCAGGTCGTCGGCCACCACGGTGACGCCCTGCAGGCCCACGGCCGAGGCGGAGCCGGGCACGAAGCCGTGGCGGGCCACCTCCTCTTCGCTCATGTAATGCAGGTCTATAGCTCCCAGGGCTCGACGGAGCTTGGTCTCGTTCACCTCCATGTCGCCGCGGATGGCCACCAGTACCGGCCGATCGTCGGCGGTGTAGAAGACGGCCTTGCAGGTGCGGGTGGTGGGCACCCCCAGAAACTCGGCCAGGGCGGGGATGGTGGTGACCCCCGGCGTGTGCACCTCGGCTACCGGCCGGGGCTCTTCGTCGGCGTGGGCGGGCGCCTTGCGGAAGGTGGCCACCTCGGCGTTGGCGGCGTAGCCGCAGCCGGGGCAGAAGAGGCAGGAGTCCTCGCCGATGTCCGTCAGGAAGATGAACTCGTGGGTGTCGCGACCACCCATCGCGCCGGCGTCGGCCAGCACCGGCACCGTGGGCACCCCGCACCGTCGGAAGACGTTCTGGTAGGCGCGAAACATCTTCTGATAGGAGGCGTCCAGCCCTTCCCAGTCGGCGTCGAAGGAATACAGGTCCTTCATGGTGAACTCCCGCAGACGTATGAGGCCGCCGCGGGGCCGCGGCTCGTCCCGGAACTTGGTCTGGATCTGATAGACCAGGAGCGGCAGGTCGCGGTAGGAGCGCACGAAGCGCCTGAACAGCTCGGTGATGACCTCCTCGTGGGTGGGTCCCAGGACGAACTCCCTCCCCCGCTTGTCCTGCAGGCGGAAGAGGACGTCCTTCATGGTCTGGTCGCGTCCCGACGCCTGCCACATCTCCAGGGGGTGGAGGGCGGGCAGGTGCACCTCCTGCCCGCCGGCGGCGTCCATCTCCTGGCGGACGATGTCCTCGATCCTGCGCAGGACCTTCCAGGCCAGGGGCATGAAGGCATAGATGCCGGCGGCCACCTGTGTCACCAGGCCCGCCTGCACCAGCAGGCGGTGGGAGGCGGTTTCGGCCTCGGCCGGCGGTTGGCGCAGCGTCCTGCCGAAGAGCTGGGAGAGGCGCATGGCTAGCGGGCGGCCTTGAGCAGGCCCGGGACGGGCACCAGACGCCTGCGCACCGGGTCCACGGCCAGGCTGAAGGTCTCGAGGGTGGCAGCGCGCAGCAGCGCCTCGACCCCCTCGTCGCCGAAGACCACTACCGTGGGCGCCACCCGGCCGTCCAGGCGCACCAACGTGTAGCCCGCATCCCTCTCCACGACGCGGTCGTCGGCCATCTGGAACTGCCAGCGCCAGCGGACGGGGACGCCGAGACTTCTCAGCAGGGAGGAGGGCACGACAATGTGCGATGCGCCCGTGTCCACCAGCGCCTGCAGGCGTTCGAAGCGCCGTCCCTCCGGGTTCCCGACCTCGAACTCTACGCGGAAGGTGCCCATCTCTTCGTGTCACCCTTGTGACGAATGCCCGACGCCCATCATAGCACGCCCCGCTGGCGCAGGAAGGCGATGGCAGCGGCCACCTGCTCCTCGGGCACCCGCTGGTTGATCTCGAACACCCGCAGGGCGTCGGGCGGCAGGTAGCGGGCCACGTAGTCCCAGTCGGCGGTGCCATGGCCGGGGGCGCGGTGGTCCTGCAGGCCGTCCACGTCGTGCAGATGGGCACCGATGCAGCGCTCGCCCAGCTCCTGCAGCCAGCGGCGCTTGTCCACCAGGCCCAGACGGTCCAGGACCTCGGCGTGGCCCACGTCGTGCCAGTAGCCCACTACCTCGGGCGGGTAGTCGGCCAGGAGCAGGTGCATCTCGTCCACGCTGGGGATCTCGTGGTAGTGGTAACGGTTCTCGAGGCCGATGCGCACGCCCAGCCTGGCCGCCTCCTCGGCCAGCTCCGCCAGGGACTTGCGCGCCCGAGCGAGGTAAGGGCCGACCGCCTCCGCGCGGCGCTCCCTGGCGCGACGGCGCAAGGCCTCCACCTCCTCACCCTCGCGCACGCCGGCGTCGTACAGACGCCTCAGCTCCCGCTCCTCGGGGAAGTGGTCATTGCCGATGCCCCCCAGGTGGAAGACGACGCGGTCGGCGCCGGCCTTGGCCGCCAGCTCCAGCGTTCGCTTTCCCAGCTCCACGGCCAGGCGACGCTCCTCCTCGTCCAGGGAGGCCAGGTTCAGGGCATCGCTGGTGCGGCCGTCGGCTATCGTCACCCTGGGGACGGGGTTGTGGAGGGACAGGACTCCCACCTCCCCGCACGAGAGCAGCTCCTCCACCCCCTCTGGCCCTACCACGTAGCTGATCTCGACGTTGGGGTAGCCGAGGCGACGGGCCGTGCGGGCAAAGTCGGCCAGGGAGCGGAAGCGCCCCTGCGACCACATGGTGGACAGGGAGTAGGACGCCATCCCCTTTCCAACGTAGCATCAGGGGACGTCAATGGCCAGGGCGAAAGATGCGTTCTTCCAGCAACACGCCCGCCGCCGTGCCCAGGGCACCCCCGCCGAGGGCGACAGCCAGGCTGACGAGAAAGCCCCGGCCATCGTCGGCGCCCAGGACAGGCACCAGGGCGCCAGCGAGGCAGCCGGTCAGAGGTGCCAGGGGCAGCGCCAGGAGCACCCCCCGGCCGCGTCGCCAGAGGGCCGCCACGAGCCAGGGCAGCAACCCCATCAGCGCCCAGACGACGAAGAAGAAGGCCAGGAAGGCCGCCCTCGCCTCTACCGTCATCTCTACCCAGGATACGCGATGCTGCCGGGGCGGCTGTGCCTGCGGAGCGTGGCTGTGGCATACTGGTTGCGGAGATGCGCTTCGCCGTCGTCGTCTTTCCCGGCACCTGGAGCGACTACGACTGTCACGACGTCCTCACCCGCATCCTGGGTCAGCAGGCCGACCTGGTCTGGCACCGGCAGTCCGATCTCACTGGGTACGACTGCGTGGTGCTGCCCGGAGGGTTCTCGTACGGCGACTACCTGCGCCCGGGGGCCATCGCCCGCTTCTCGCCGGTGATGCGAGCGGTGGCCGAGCACGCCCGTCGCGGCCGTCCGGTCATCGGCATCTGCAACGGCTTTCAGGTCCTGTGCGAGGCGCACCTGCTGCCGGGGGCTCTTCTGCGCAACGAGCATCTCCAGTACCGCTGTCAGTGGGTGAACATCAGGGTGGAGCGAGAGGGGACGCCCTTCACTGCCGCCTGTCGACGGGGCCAAGTCCTGTCCATGCCCATCTCCCACGGCGACGGCCGCTACTACGCCGACCCGGAAACGCTGGCCATGCTGGAGGCGGAAGGGCGCGTCCTCTTCCGCTACTGCACGCCGACAGGCGAGACGACGGCCGAGGCCAATCCCAACGGCAGCCTGGGCAACATCGCCGGCATCCTCAACGAGGAGGGCAACGTGCTGGGGATGATGCCCCACCCGGAACGCGCTTGCGAGGCGCTGCTGGGGGGAGAGGACGGACTGGCCATCTGGCGCTCTCTGCTGCTGTGGGCCTCGGGCTAGAACGCCACGCCCTGGGCCTATCGACGCCATACCCGCATCGAAGCCCGCTTTCGGTGTACAGGCCATAGAAATCGACGCGTTAACTGTTAGACATGTTGATTGACATGCATCTGGCCGGGCGATAGCATATGGGCGAGCAAGATATCGGGACGAGGTGATACGATGGCCCGCAACCCCCTGCACACCAAGTTATGCGACATCCTCGGCATCGAGTACCCCATCATCGCCTTCACCCACTGTCGCGACGTGGTCGTAGCCGTCATCAATGCGGGGGCCTTCTCGGTCTACGGCGGTGCGCCCCGCACGCCCGACGAGCTGGACGCCGACATCAGATGGATCCGCGAGAGGATAGGCAACAAGCCTTTCGGCGTGGACCTGCTCCTGCCCGCCGCCAGCCCGCCCAGCGCGACCATCGAGGAGCTCAAGGCGCAGATTCCCGAGACCCACAAGCGATTCGTGGCCGAGATAAAGCGCAAGTACAACATCCCCGACCCCAAGAACGAGCCCGAGTACTACAAGCTGGGGTGGTTCAGCAAGGAGGGCACCAGGCGTCAGCTGGAGGTAGTGCTGGACCACAAGGTGCCCGTCCTGGCCTTCGGCCTCGGCAGCCCCGAGTGGGTCCTGGAGCCGGCCCGCGCCAGGGGCATGCAGGTCTGGGGCCTGGTCGGCTCTCCCAAGCAGGCCAAGCGCGAGCTCGAGCTGGGCGTGGATGCCATCATCGCCCAGGGCTATGACGCGGCCGGCCACACCGGTTACATCGGCACCTTCTCCCTGGTGCCGATGGTGGCAGCCATCGCCGGCGATACCCCCGTCATCGCTGCCGGCGGCGTCACCACTGGTCGGCACCTGGCGGCCGCCCTCTGCCTGGGCGCCGTGGGCGTGTGGACGGGCACCATCTGGCTGACCAGCCGCGAGTCTGACGTGGACATGGTCATCAAGCAGAAGCTGCTGGCCGCCACGGCCGAGGACCTGACCCACTCACGCTCCGTCTCCGGCCTGCCCATGCGAATACTCAGGAACCAGTGGACCAAGGAGTGGGAGTCGCCGGAGGCGCCCAAGCCCCTCCCGCCGCCCCACCAGATGATCATGGCCGGCGAGGTGATGCAGGCGGCCCGCGATTACGGCATCGAGGACTTCATGACCGAGGCCGCCGGTCAGGGCGTGGGCTTCGTCACCAGCATCAAGCCCGCCCGGCAGATCGTGTTCGACCTGATCGCCGAGGCCACGGAGGTGTTCGAACAGCTCGTCGGCGAACTGACCATAACTTCGTGAGAGCCCGGCGATGAGGATCGTCGTCTGCGTGAAGGAGGTCCTGGACCCAGACGCGGTCAACGCCCTCGTCCTGACGGGGCAGCTGTCCATCGGCCCCGACGGCAAGACCATCGAAGAGGGCGCCATCACGCGAGTCATCAACGGCTACGACGAGCAGGCGATAGAGGCGGCGCTACGCCTGCGGGACGCCGGAGTGGACTGCCAGATAATCGCCATCTCGGTGGGAGAGGACCCCATCAATGTCCTCCGCTATGCCCTGGCCCTGGGCGCTGACGAGATCGTGTCCATTCCCGCCCGCGACCTGGACTGCCTGGGCGTGGCCCGCGTCATCGCCGAATACATACGGTCATCCGGCGGTGCCGACCTGGTCCTGTGCGGTCGACAGGCGTCCGATGACGACCAGGGCATCGTGGGGCCGGCGCTGGCCGAACTGCTGGGCATCCCCGTAGCCCTCTCGGCCAGGGCCTTGAGCATCGAGCCGGACGGGGCGGGAGATGGACCGGCCCTGCACGTCACCGTCGTGACCCCTTACGGTGAGGAGGTATGGGAACTGCCGCTGCCAGCGGTGGTGACCATCACCAGCGAACTGGGCCAGCCCAGGTACCCACCCGCGGCCAGGGCCATCAAGGCCCGTCGTGCCATGCCCCAGGTGGTCACTCCACAGGAGCTGGGCCTGGGGCCTGGCGACCTGGAGCCGCGGGTCGTCCTGGAGAGGCTCCGGGTGGTCCAGGTGGAGGGACACTGCCAAATGATCTCGGGCGACGGGGCTGACGATACGGCCGCCAAGCTGCTGGAAGTGCTGCAGCGCGATGGCCTGGTCAAGCTCTAGGCCCAGACCTTAGAGTCCAAAGCCACGGTGGAGAACCGCAAAAATGATTGCCGTCGCCTGCACTTCGGCCTACGAGAGGCTCACGGGCGGAGACATCGAAGAGCTGCTCACCTTCCTGCGACAGACGGCCGAAGGGCTGGGCGCCGAGGCCCGCTGGCTGGGCCTGGGCCGTCCGCCCCTGGACATGCGGGCCTTCGCCCGCAGTTACGGCATCGGGCGAGTCGAAGTACTGAACCCCGACGACGAGGACGCGGGGCTGGATGCCTCGGTGGAGCTGCTGGCCCGTTACTGCCGGTCAGCCTCCCCCTTCGTCCTGGTGTTCGCCAGCTCCTGGTGGTCGCGCATCGTGGCCGCCAGGGTCGCCGTCAGGCTGCAGGTCCCGGTGCTGGTGAACGTGCAGTCGGTGGAGCGAGACGAGGATGGCAGCACCCTCCGGGCCAGAGCCCTGGCGTTCGGCGGCAGCCTCACCGCCGACTATCGGTTGCGCGGAGGGCCGCCCTACCTGCTTCTGACCGCCCCCACGGCGACCATCCCCCAGGCAGCCCCGCTCCCATCGGAGCCGGAATATCAGGAGGTCCACATCCCGCTGGACGGAACGGGCGAGAGGGCGCGGCGAATACAGGTGGCCGAGACCTCCGGGCCGAGGCTGGACGAGGCCCAGGTGATCGTTGCGGGCGGTCGCGGCCTGGGATCGCCCGATAACTACCCCCTGATCCAGGAGCTGGCCCGCCTGCTGGGGGGAGTGCCGGCCGCCTCCCGCCCCCTGGTGGACGCCGGCTGGGTCGACGCCTCTCACCAGGTGGGCCTGACGGGCAAGGTGGTCAAGCCCCTGCTCTACATCGCCGTGGGGATATCGGGGGCCAGTCAGCACATGGCAGGCTGCTCGGGGGCGCGGACCATCGTGGCCATCAACAAGGACTCGGGCGCTCCTATCTTCAGGTACGCCAAGTACGGCGTCGTCGGCGACGCAGTAGAGCTACTGGACGCCCTCATCCGTCGACTCAAGGAGGCCAAGAGGGAGGCCGGATAGAGGGGTCCTGGCCGTGGAGGTGTCCCATGCCGGTCGTGACTGACCCCGGCACACTGGCGCAGCGCGGCGCCGACCTGGTGGTGGTCGGCTCAGGGGCCGCCGGCCTCACGGCGGCCCTGGCTGCCGCAGCCAGAGGCGCACGGGTCATCGTCGTCGAGAGGGCGGACAAGATAGGCGGCACCTCGGCCGTATCCGGAGGCGCTATCTGGGTCCCCCAGAACCACCACATGGCCGAGGTGGGGGAGTCGGACAGCAAGGAGGAGGCCCTGGCCTACTGCCTCAAGCTGGGAGGCCCCACGGCCGACCCGACGCTGGTGGAGACGTTTGTGGACACGGCCCCGAAGGTGGTCCGCTTCCTGGAGGACAAGACCCCTCTCCGGTTCTCGGTGTGGGCCGCGCCCGACTACCACGCCGAGATCGTCGGAGGCAAGCTCAAGGGACGCAGCCTGGAGCCGCAGCCCATCCCGCGCAGCGTGCTGGGCGAGGCCGAGCCGTTCCTGCGGCCTGCCCCCATCTACTCCATCCCCCTGACGCTGGAGGAGATCATCGGTGGCGGCAGGCTCCTGCGGGGCGCCGGGCTACCCCTGCAACTCCTGGAGGAGCGCATGACCAAGGGGATGGCCACCATGGGCCAGGCCCTGGTGACGGGCCTGCTGGCAGGCTGCCTGCGCCTGGGCGTCCACGTCTTGCTGAACGCCCGGGCCAGGAGGCTCCTGCAGGAGGAGGGACGCGTGACCGGCGTCCGCGTCCAAGTGAGCGACAGAGAGTGGGACCTGGTCGGGCGGCTGGGGGTGGTGCTGGCAGCGGGTGGCTTCGAGTGGAACCAGGAGCTGATATCCCGCTTCTTGCCCTTCCCCATGCAATGGCCCAACAGCCCGCCCGGCAACGAGGGCGACGCCCTGTTGATGGCCATGGAGGTAGGCGCTGACCTGGCCAACACCCACAGCGTCTGGGGGTCCCCTTCCGCCTTCATTCCTGGGGAGGAATACGAGGGCCACCCGCTGGCACGACAGGTGGGGGGCGAGCGTAACCTACCTCACACCATCATGGTCAACAGGTGGGGACGGCGCTTCGCCGACGAGGGGGCGCCCTACAACGACCTGACCAAGGCGATGGCCGAGTTCGATCCTACCTCCTACTCCTACAGGAATATCCCCTGCTGGGCCATCATGGACAGGCAGTTCAGGTCCAGGTACCCCATCATGACGGTCATGCCCGGCGACCCCGATCCGGAGTGGCTGGTGCGGGCCGATAGCTTGCCGGAGCTGGCCGGAAAGATAGGTGTGGACGCCGAGCGCCTGGTGGAGACCGTCGACCGTTGGAACAGCTTCGTGGCGCAGGGCGAGGACCGAGAGTTCGGGCGGGGCAAGAACCCCTTCGCACGCTACTCCGGGGATCCCGACGCGCCACATCCCAACCTGGGCACCATCGCTCAGCCGCCCTTCTACGCCCTGCCAGTGTACCCGGGAGCGCTGGGCACCAACGGCGGCCCCCGGGTCAACCAGAGGGGGCAGGTGATGCACGTGCGTGGGCACCCCATTCCCGGCCTGTATGCCGCCGGCAACACCATCGCGGCTCCGCTGGGGGGCGCCTACTGCGGGGGCGGAGGCACCCTCGCCCCGGCCATAACCTTCGGCTATATCTGCGGCGTGACCGCCACCGAAAGGATGTAAGCGAGGCCCCAGACAGGGCTGACGCAGGAGGGTCACGATGGAGCAGAGCAGGAACAGAGAGGCCGATGTGGTGGTGGTGGGATCGGGGGCCGCTGGGCTGACAGCGGCCATCGTCGCCCACGATCGAGGGGCGAGAGTAATCGTGGTGGAGGCCGCCGACAAGATCGGGGGGACATCTGCCCTGTCGGGTGGAGGGGTGTGGATACCGCTCAATCACCACATGGCGGAGGTGGGCGAGGAGGACTCCAGGGACGAGGCCCTGGAGTACTGCACCCGCCTCACTGCCGGCCGCGCGCCCCGCGAGCTGGTGGAGAAGTTCGTAGATACTGGACATAAAGTCATCCGCTACTTAGAGGAGAAGACGCCTCTCAAGTTCCGCGCCTCCTCGATGCCCGATTATCATGCCGAGATGCCGGGAGGGAAGGCGGGCCGCACTCTCGACCCCGGCTTCTTCCCACTGCCACAGCTCGGTGACTGGGCTTCGAAAATCCCGCCTTCGCCCATGATGGTGGTCCCCCTGACCATAGACGAGGCCATGCTCGGCATGGCCCGGCCCGCCTCCTTCCCCCTGCAGGCCATCGAAGAGCGGATGAGCCAGGGCCTCGTCGGTTCGGGCAACGCCCTCATAGCCGGGCTGCTGAAGGCATGCCTCGACCGTGGCATAGAGTTCATGCTGGAGACCCGTGCCGTCAGGCTGTTGCAACAGAACGGTCGCGTGGTGGGGGTCGAAACGGTGCGCCGGGAGGAGGAGCGCATCGTCCTGCAGGCCACAAAGGGCACCATCCTGGCCTGCGGCGGCTTCGAGTGGAACCAGGAGCTGTGGCACCGCTTCATTCCGGGGCCTGTCCATCTCCACTGCAGCACTCCCTTCAACAGGGGTGACGGCCTGCTCATGACCCTGGAGATAGGTGCCGACCTGGGCAACATGCCGGAGGCCTGGCTCTACCCCGGGGCCAGCGTCCCCGGCGAAGAGTACGAAGGGAGGCCCGTCAGCCGCTGGGTCATCGGCGAGAGGAGCCTGCCCCATTCCATCATGGTCAACCGCCACGGGCTGCGCTTCGTCAACGAGGCCGTTAACTACAACGATATGTCCAAGGCGCTGTACGCCTTCGATCCCACCGAGTACACCTTCCGTAACATCCCCTGCTGGGTCATCATGGACTCCCAGTTCAGGGCCAAATATCCCATCCTGACGGTGATGCCCACCGACCCCGACCCGGAGTGGCTGCCCAAGGCCGAGACGCTGGGGGACCTGGCAGCGAAGCTGGGCATCGACTGCGAGCGCCTGCAAGACACGGTCGACCGCTGGAACGAGTTCGCCAAGGCAGGTGTGGACAGGGAGTTCCAGCGCGGCAACGCGCCCTACGAGCGCTGGCTGGGAGACCCGTCCCACTACCACCCCAACATCGGCACCATCGAGAGGCCTCCCTTCTATGCCCTGCCCATCCATGTGGCATCGGCCGGCACCAAGGGCGGCCCCCGTACCAACGTGCACGGCCAGGTGCTGAACGTGCGCGGCCAGCCTATCGAGGGCCTCTACGCTGCCGGCAACGTCATGGCCAGCGTGGCCGGGCCGGGCTACTACGGTGGCGGAGGCACTATCGGCCTGGCCGTTACCTGGGGCTACCTGTCGGCCATGCACGCTACCGGAGGGCAAGCATGAGCCGTCCCGATGGTCATGCCGAGGGAGCTGTGCGATGAAGATCAAGTACGAACGCGAGATCCCGCTCCCGCGCGCCCAGGTGTGGGAGTTCGTGAAGGACATCAACAACTGGGCGCCCATGGCCCCTGGCTACCAGTCCCACGAGGTGATCAGCGACAAAGAGTACATATGGGTCATCAAGGGCGAGGTGGGGCCTCTGCGACGCACCACCAAGGTCAGGGTCGTGGTCACCGAATGGGTCGAGGGAGAACGGGTCGGGTTCGACCTGACAGGCCTCAACGAGCCCATCAGCGGTCATGGCCTGATAACCCTGTCCGACTCGGACGGGGGCACCGTCATCCGCGGCGACGGCGATGTCACCTACGGCGGCGTGCTGGGGCCGGTGGTGAACCGGCTGATGGTCCCCTTCGTGCAGCAAGGCTCGGACGAGTTGCTGGACCGTATCGTCGCCACCCTCATGAAGTCGGGGCGACAGAGCGCTTCCTGACGGCGGCGCGCCCGGCGCTCCGTGACCGTCGGGGCTTTCTCTCACTCTGGCCGAGCCGATATAGTAGTCGGAGACCATTCTCGACGAGACGGGAAGCAGGGATGGGCCCCCTGGCCGGCACGCGCGTCCTGGAAGTGGCCTCCATGATCTCGGGGCCATACGCGGCGTCCTTCCTGGGCAGCCTCGGCGCCGATGTGGTGAAGGTCGAAGACCTGCAAGGCGACCCGCTGCGCGTCCTGGGGCCCAGATGGCGAGGCCAGTCGGCCCTCTTTATGAGCGTAAACCGCAACAAGCGCAGCATCGCGCTGAACCTGGCCGACCCCGGCGCCAGGGAGATCATCGCCCGGCTGGTGGAGCGGTCGGACGTCCTCATAACCAACGTGCAGGAGCCGGCCCTCTCGGCCCTGGGCATCTCCTACGACCAGGCCAGCAAGGTGCGGCCGGACATCGTCTGGGTCGGCATCACCGCCTGGGGCAAAGAGGGCCCATATGCGGGCCGACCGGGCATCGACCCCCTGGCCCAGTCCCTCTCGGGCCTGGCCAGCCTCAACGGTGGCGACGCTGGACGCCCTTCGAGGGTGCCGGCGCCCATCATCGATATGACCACAGCACTGCTGGCGGTGATCGGGGCGCTGGTTGGGCTGCAGCAACGCAACGCTACTGGCTCCGGCCAGAGGGTAGATACGTCCCTGCTGGAGGCCGCCCTCTGCCTCAACACCACCTCGTTGGGCAGCTATCTGCTCACGGGCTGGGTGCACCCCCGGACTGCCAACCGCAGCCCTTACTTCGCCCCGTCAGGCATATTCCGCTGTGCCGATGGCAGCCATGTCTTCCTCTCGGCGCCCAACGACGGCTTCTTCCGGCGGCTCTGCGAGGCGCTGGGCATCCCCCTCTACCAGGACGAACGGTTCAAGGACATGGAGTCCAGGCTGGCCCACGTCGACGAGCTGGAGAGAGAGATCCAGGACATCTGCAACGGCCTGGCCCTCTTCGAGTTGCTAGAGAGGTGCGCTCGCTACCGGGCGCTGGCCGCCCCGGTCCTGGACATCCCGCAGGTGGTGCAGCATCCCCAGGTTCTGGCCAACGATTCCATCGTGGAGGTGGTCGACGACAGCGGTGTCACCTTCCGCGGCATCGACGTGCCCCTGCGCAGGGGCTGGGCCGACCCCGCTCCGCCGGCCATCGGGCCGGAGATCGGCCAGCACTCGGTGGAGCTGCTACTGGAGCACGGCTACAGCAGCCAGGAGGTAGCCAGGTTCCTGGCAGACGGCCTGGTGAGGGCTCCCGACGCGGCCGCCCAGAGCCGTCCGCTGTAGGGCCGCGGGCAGGCGCCCGCCATGACATCCCGAAGCCCCTTCCGTGACCTTCCCAGCGTAGACCGCCTGGCGGGCCATCCAGCCCTTCAACCCCTGCGCAACGACGCTCCGCCCGAGGTAGTGGCCCAGCTGGCCAGAGAGGTGCTGGCCGAGGCCCGTGCGGCCATCGCCCAGGGGCGGCCAGCCCCCAGCCATGAGCAACTGGCAGAGGCCGTCCTTCACCGGGCACACGCCGTCCTGCGTCCCTCCCTGCGGCCGGTCATCAACGCCACCGGCGTGATCGTCCACACCAATCTGGGACGGGCTCCCCTGTCCGACGAGGCCGTCGCGGCCATGGAGGCCGTGTCGCGGGGCTACTCCAACCTGGAGTTCGACCTGGAGTCCGGCGAGCGCGGCTCCCGCCATGTGCACCTGGAAGGCCTGCTGTGCCGTCTCACGGGGGCGGAGGCGGCCCTGGTGGTGAACAACAACGCCGCCGCTGTGCTGCTGGCCCTCACCGCCCTGTGCCAGGGACGGGAGGTGGTGGTCTCCCGTGGTCAGGCGGTGGAGATCGGCGGTGGCTTCCGCATCCCAGATATCCTGCGCCAGTCGGGAGCCCGCCTGGTGGAGGTGGGCACCACCAACCGCACCTACCTGCACGACTACGAGTCCGCCATCGGCCCCGAGACGGCCGCCCTGCTGCGTGTCCATGCCAGCAACTTTCGCATCGTCGGGTTCACCCACAGCGTTCCCCTGCGGGAGATGGCCGAGCTGGCCCACTCCCGCGGCCTCATCTTGATCGATGACCTCGGCTCCGGCTGCCTGCTGGATACGACGCGCTTCGGCCTGGCCTACGAGCCGACGCCTCAGGAGTCCCTGAGGGACGGGGCAGACCTGGTGTGCTTTTCGGGCGACAAGCTGCTGGGCGGTCCCCAGGCCGGCATCGTCCTCGGTCGGCGGGAGCTGGTGGAGCGGCTGCGTCGCCACCCCCTGGCACGGGCCGTGCGACTGGACAAGGCCAGCACCGCCGCCCTGCAGGTTACCCTGCTGCACTACCTGCGGGGCGAGGCCCTCGCCAAGGTCCCCGTCTGGCGGATGATAGCGATGCCCTTGCGGGAGGTGGAGCGGCGGGCGCGGCGCTGGGCACGGGCGTTGGGGCCACCGGCCCAGGTGCGCCCCTCCCGCTCTATGGTGGGTGGCGGCAGCCTGCCCGAGGAGGGGGTGCCCACGCGGGTGCTGGCGGTGCCGGGGGAAGGGGCCTGGCTCCTGGAGGTGGCCCGACGCCTGCGCCTGGGGGAGCCGTCGGTGGTGGGTCGCATCGAGGCCGATGCGCTCCTGCTGGACCCCCGAACGGTGGACCCCCGCGACGACGCCGCCCTGCTGTCGGCGCTGCGCAGCGCTCTGGCCGCCGTATAATTGGATGCCGGAAGCGGCGGCCATGCCCATCGTCTATGCCTGCATCTCCCCCCACCCGCCCATCATCGTCCCCGAGGTGGGACGGGGGCGGGAGCGGGAGGTCCAGCGCACTCTGGACGCCCTGGCCCAGGTAGCTGACGAGCTGGCCTCCCATCGGCCGGAGCTGGCGGTGCTGATAGCCGTCCACGGCCCCCTGCACCCGACCTCCTTCACCCTGCTGGACGCCGAGCGAGCCGAAGGCGACTTCGCCCAGTGGGGCGCCCCCCAGGTGCACCTCTCTTTCCCTGTAGACCGTGAGGCGGTGCAGGCCGTGCGGCGGGAGGCATTGGCCAGGGGGCTGCCATTGCGCACCGTTTCCCAGTGGGACCTGGACTGGTCCGTGACCGTGCCCCTTTACCACCTGCGTCCGGGCCTGGAGGGGGCACGGCTCCTGCTCCTCAACATCTCTTTCCTGTCGCCCCGAGACCATTTCCACATGGGACAGGCAGTGCGGGCGGCCATCGACGGCCTGGGGC
>JANXAP010000021.1 GCA_025062275.1 Dehalococcoidia bacterium | reverse complement strand
CGTGGTCCGGTAGTATTCATTCATCGCCTCGATCACCGGGATCGGCTTCTGGGAGCTGGCCGCGCTGTCCAGGAAGACCAGGGGTTTTCCGTGGATGGCCTGGTGGAGGATGGGGAAATCTGCCCGGATGCGTTCGACATTTAATTCAGTTCGCAACCCCACGCTTTTCATGAGGCCCTCCGCGGGTTTTTACGCTGACCATCATTTTAACGCAACTCACCTAATTGCGAGGAGAGAGGATAGGGAGCATAGGGATAGTGGGGCAGAGGGCGGGGCCATCCTCCCCACTACTCTCAAACCCCTGGGTTTACAGACTCATACTGTGGATTCCAGCAGACTGCCCGAGGTTTTCGTAAGGATTTTGGGTGGGCAAGGCCGCCGAAGGCGGCCTCGCCCACCCAAAAATCAATTTATCCCCCTGCGATCAGAACTCCTCTTCCGACGGGACGCCCAGTTTGCGGTGGATAATCGCGTCCACTTGGCGCCGAATATCCGGCACCGGGATGCGATCCAGGACTGGGGCAAAGAATCCCTCTACGATCAGCCGGGTGGCGACCGCGCGGGAGAGCCCGCGGGACATCAGATAGAAGAGCTCTTCCTCATTGATCTGCCCCACCGTCGCGCCGTGGGTGCACCGCAGGTCGTTCGCCATGATCTCCAGGCCTGGGATGGAGTCCGCCCGGGCGTGCGGGGAGAGGATCAGGTTGCGGTTGGCCTGATAGGCGTCGGTTTTCTGGGCCCCCGGGTGCGCGCGGATCATCCCCTGCCAGACAGAGCGGGCGCGATCTTTGAGGGCGACCTTGTATAGCAAGTCACTCTTGGTGTGGGGCGCGATGTGATCCTGCTCTGTGTCGTAATCCGCATGTTGCTGTCCATCGAAGAAGAAGACGCCCGACATATAAGCGGTAGCGCCGCGGCCAACGAGGTCGACCTCCAGGAAGGTCTTGGTGACCCCTGCGCCCATCCCGACCACCACCCAATCGAGGGTGCTGTCGCGGTCGACGGAAGCCCGCTCGTGGGTGAAGTTCCACATATAGCGGCCCCAGTTCTGGAGGGCGATATAGGTCAGCCGGGCGTTTTCTTTCAAATGGATCTCCACGATCCCGTTATGGAACGCCGCCCCCATCGCGTCGTCGGCCAGGCGTTCATCGATGAAAGTAACCTGGGCGCCTGGCTCTACCACGATCAGGATGCGGGAGAAATCCGTAGGAGCACCCTGCAGCCCAATCACGGCCCGCAAAGGCAGCGGGATCTCCAGATCCCGCGGCACATAGAGAAAAATCCCATTGCGCCAGAATGCGGCGTTCATCGCCGCGAAGAACCCATCCCCCGGCCGCACTACCTGGTCCAGATAGGGGGCGACCTGATCCTGATGCTCCCGCACTGCAGTGAGCAGATCTGTGAAGATCAACCCTCGACGCTCCAGCCGTTCGTCCGCCCAACGAAAGGCAGGCTGGCCGTCGAAGAGCAATAGCCCCCCTGCGAGATCATCTCGCCGCTCTACGATCTGCCGCATCTCCTCCGGCGGGGTCACACCATCGCCGACCATAACGGTCACCAGATCTTCGATGGACAGCGCCCGGATGTCCGTGCGCCGCCATGCCTCATCGTCCGGCCCCGGTTTCGGAGTCTCGCGCAGGATCTGCCAGGCCTCCTGACGGGCCTGACGAAGCCATTCCGGCTCCTCGCGGGTTCCCAGGAACGCCTCAAAGGCTTCGGGGCCAATGCCCCGGGCTTCTCGAACGAGGTGCGCTTCCGCCATTGTGGGTTTGGACCTCCTAGAGAGCTTATCCAGCCTTGTCTCGTTTATTCGCCTGAAGCGAGCATCAAAGGTGCCCCCTGGGATGCAAGCCTTAAGCCCAATTAACCGCCACCGGGTGCGGGGCGCCCCGGCCGATCATTCGCCGCCGGGGCGCCGCCGATCACCCGACCTCCTCCTGCACCTCGATGGGGTTAACCCACCGAGCCGGACATCTGCAGGCGGATCAGCCGGTTCATCTCGACCGCGTATTCCATCGGCAGCTCCTTCACCAGGGGCTCCACGAACCCGGTGACGATCATCGCTGCCGCCTCTTCCTGGGGGATGCCCCGGCTCATCAGGTAGAAGAGCTGCTCGTCGGAGATCTTGGACGTGGTGGCCTCGTGCTCGATGCGCGCGGTGGGGTTGCGCACCTCCAGGTAGGGGACCGTGTGGGCCGCACACTTGCTGCCGATGAGCAAGGAGTCGCAGCGCGTGAAGTTGCGGGCGCCGTCGGCAGTGGGCATGATCTTGACCAGGCCACGGTAGGTGTTCTGGCCGTGGCCCGCCGAGATGCCCTTAGCCACGATAGTGCTGCGAGTGTTCTTGCCGATGTGGATCATCTTGGTGCCCGTATCGGCCTGCTGGTAGTTGTTGACCAGGGCCACCGAGTAGAACTCGCCCACCGAGTTGTCGCCCCGCAGTATGACGCTCGGGTACTTCCAGGTGATGGCCGACCCTGTCTCTACCTGAGTCCAGGAGATCTTGGAGTTCCTGCCGAGGCAGATGCCCCGCTTGGTGACGAAGTTGTAAACGCCGCCGTGACCCTCCTTGTCGCCGGGATACCAGTTCTGGAGGGTGGAATACTTGATCTCGGCGTCCTCCAGGGCGATGAGCTCCACCACGGCAGCGTGGAGCTGGTGCTTCTTGCGGATGGGCGCTGTGCACCCCTCCAGATAGCTCACGTATGAGCCGCGGTCGGCGATGATGAGGGTGCGCTCGAACTGCCCCGCCTCGGCCTCATTGATGCGGAAGTAAGTCATCAGGTCCATGGGGCAGCGCACGCCGGGAGGCACGTAAACGAAGGTACCATCGGAGAAGACGGCCGAGTTGAGGGCGGCGTAGAAGTTGTCGGTGTAGGGCACCACCGAGCCCAGGTACTTGCGCACCAGCTCGGGGTGCTTCTGGATGGCCTCCGAGATGGGGCAGAATATGATGCCCAGCTCCTCCAGCTTCTTCTGGAAGGTAGTGGCCACCGACACCGAGTCCAGCACAGCGTCCACCGCCACACCCGCCAGTCGCTTCTGCTCCTCCAGGGGGATGCCCAGCTTGTCGAAGGCCCGCTTCAGCTCGGGGTCGATGTCGTCCAGGCTCTTGGGGCGGTCTCCGTCCCTGGACAGAGGGGCCGCATAGTAGACGATGTCCTGGAAGTCGATGGGCGGATGGTAGATCTTGGCCCACTTGGGCTCCACATAGTTCAGGGAGCGCCAGTAGCGGTAGGCCCGCAGCCGCCACTCCAGCATCCACTCCGGCTCTTCCTTCTTGCGAGAGATGAGCCGGATGATGTCCTCATTGAGGCCCTTGGGGGCCACATCGGCGGGCACCGGGATGACGAATCCCCACTTGTACTCCTTCTCCTCGATGCCCGTCTCGCGAGATATTACCTTGCGCGCTTGCGGCATGTGCAGGCCTCCTGAGGGCCGGAGGAACGGTATTTTGGCAACATTTGACTGTCCAAATCTCCCTTAGCCCAGCACAAGTGTAGCACAGGCCCCGAGGGGGCGCAAGGGGTGCACGAAGGCCCTGACGGGCCTTCGGCCAGTCGAGCCTGGGGCCTTACGCCCACACCGCAGCCCGTTGACGCTGACGAGAGGAAATGGTACAGTTTTGGGCACAAGCGCATAAACGAAAAGGCTGTGAACGGGGATAGTAGCCCGCAGAGCGGGGCCCAGAGAGCCGGGGGTAGGTGCGAGCCCGGTGCCACCGCGGCGGGTGAATGGGCCCGGGAGCTGCCTGCCCAACGGGGCGCCAGTCGCCCTCAGTAGGCCAGGACGGAGGGGCACCGTTATCGGCCCAGGGCGCGCGAGCCAGCGAGGCTGGCCGCGTCCGTAACGAGCGCCCGCCTATTTGGCGGGAACTAGGGTGGCACCGCGGGAGGCCCCTCGCCCCTAGAGGCGAGGGGCCTCGCAATTACCGAGGGCACAGGAGGAAGGCCATGGACAACTACAAGTTCATACTGGACGAGAAGGACTTGCCCACCCACTGGTACAACGTGGTCGCCGACATGGGCCCACCGCCACCGCCCATCGACCCCCGCAGCGGCCAGCCGGTGCCGCCTGAAGCCCTGGCCCCCCTTTTCCCCCAGGCCCTCATCCAGCAGGAGGTCTCGGCCGAGCGGTGGGTGCCCATACCGGACGAGGTGCGGGACGTCTACAAGCTGTGGCGCCCGACGCCCCTGTATAGGGCGAGGCGACTGGAGCAGGCGCTGGACACCCCCGCCCGCATCTACTACAAGTACGAGGGCGTCTCTCCGGCCGGGTCCCACAAGCCCAACACCGCTGTGGCCCAGGCCTACTACAACAAGGCCGAGGGCGTCCGTCGGCTGACCACCGAGACCGGCGCCGGCCAGTGGGGCTCGGCCCTGGCCATGGCCTGCGCCTTCTTCGGCCTGGAACTGAAGGTCTATATGGTCAAGGTGTCCTACTACCAGAAGCCCTACCGAAGGATCCTCATGGAGACCTGGGGCGCCCAGGTGGTGCCAAGCCCCAGCCCCGACACCCAGGCCGGCCGCCAGGTTCTGGAACGGGACCCCGAGTCGCCCGGCTCCCTGGGCATCGCCATCTCCGAGGCAGTGGAGGACGCCGCCACCCGCGACGACACCAAGTATTCTCTAGGCTCCGTCCTCAACCATGTGCTCCTGCACCAGACGGTGATGGGCCTGGAAGCGCTGCGCCAGATGGAGATGGCCGGCGACTACCCCGATGTGGTCATCGGCTGTGTGGGCGGCGGCTCCAACTATGGGGGCCTCTGCCTGCCCTTCGTGGGGGAGCGCCTGCGCTCCGGCAGGAAGACCCGTTTCGTGGCCGTGGAGCCGGAGGCCTGTCCATCCCTCACTCGCGGCCAGTACACCTACGATTTCGGCGACACGGCCGAGACGACGCCCTTGCTGAAGATGCACACCCTCGGGCACAGCTTCATACCGCCCTCCATCCACGCCGGCGGCCTGCGCTATCACGGCATGGCGCCCATCATATCCAAGCTGGTAGCTGACGGCGTGATGGAGGCGCGGGCCTATCACCAGACCAAGGTGTTCGAGGCGGCCGTGCAGTTCGCCCGTGCCGAGGGCATCGTGCCCGCCCCTGAATCGGCCCACGCTGTGCGGGCGGCCATCGACGAGGCCCTGGCCGCGCGCGAGGCGGGCGAAAGGCGGGTCATCCTGTTCAACCTCTCGGGCCACGGCCTGCTGGACCTGGCCGCCTACGACCAGTTCCTATCGGGCAAGCTGGAGGACTACGCCTACCCCGAGGAAAAGGTCAGGGAGGCGCTGGCAACCCTTCCGAGAGTAGGCCAGTAAGCGGAGACGGGGGCTGGGAGCCATGAGCAGCGAGAGGACGACCATTCAGGAAGTCGGCCTGCCGCCACCGCCCCGCCTCTGGGAGATGAACCTGGACCTGGAGGTGAAGCCCACCTGGCGGCGCATGCTCACCGGCGACCGCCCGACGGGGCCGCTGCACCTGGGCCACTACGTCGGCTCCCTGCGCTACCGCCTGGCCCTCCAGGACAGGATCGAGTGCTTCATTATCATCGCCGACCTGCACGTCCTCACCACTCGCACCGAGCGCCTGGACGAGCTGGAGGCCAACGTGCGCGAAGTGGTGCTGGACTACCTGGCGGTGGGCATCGACCCCAGCAAGACCACCATTTACCTGCAGTCGCTGGTGCCGGAAGTGCTGGAGATCATGTGGCTGTTCATGAGCCTGGTGAGCGTGCCCCGCGCCCAGCGCATACCCACCCTGAAGCAGGCGGTGCGCGACCTGCAACTGGAGTCAGCCTCGGTGGCCCTCCTCTCCTACCCCATTCTGCAGGCGGCCGACATCCTCATGGTCAAGGGAGACGTAGTGCCGGTGAGCAAGGACAACGCCTCCCACATAGAGCTGACGCGGGAGATAGCGCGCCGCTTCAACCGCCTCTACCGGCCCATCTTCCCCGAGCCCGACTCGCCCATCGGGCCACTGCTGGTGGGACTGGACGGGCAGAAGAAGGCGTCCAAGTCCCTGGGCAACGTCATTCTCCTGTGCGACGATGCCGAGACGGTGCGGCGCAAGGTGCGCAGCATGTTCACCGACCCGCGCCGCATCCGCGCCGACATCCCCGGCCGCACGCGCGGCAACCCTGTGTTCATCTACCACGACTTCTTCAACGACGACCGGGCGGAGGTGGAAGACCTCAAGCACCGCTATCGCCGTGGCAGGGTGGGCGACGTGGAGGTGAAGGAGAAGCTGGCCCGGGCCATCAATCGCTTCCTGGACCCCATTCGAGAGCGGCGGGCCTACTTCGCTGCCCGCCCCAAGGTCATCGACGAGATCGTTTACGAGGGCTCTCGGCGGGCGAGGGCCGAGGCCCAGAAGACGCTGAGGGAGATGCGGGAGGCCATGGGCCTGACCCACTTCCGCCAGGAGGGGACAGCCTGAGCGCCTACTGGCCGTCGCTCCCCCAGGTGGAGGCCCTCGCCCGGGAGGGCAGGGGCAACCTGTGCCCCGTCCTGCGGGAGGTGCCCGCCGACCTGGAGACGCCCGTCTCGGCCTTCCTCAAGGTGGCACGGGGCGCCTACTCCTTCCTGCTGGAATCGGTGGAGGGCGGGGAGCGGTTGGCCCGCTACAGCTTCATCGGCACCGAGCCTTATCGGGTGCTGCGCCAGGGACCTTACGCCCATCCCTGGGACGGCTCGGACCCGCTGCGCGAGGTGGAGTCGGAGCTTTCGCGCTTCCGCCTGGCCCTGCCCTCGGAGGGGCCTGCCGTGGCACTGCCCAGCTTCACTGGGGGCGCCGTGGGCTACCTGGCCTGGGAGTGCGTGCGCCACTTCGAGCCGCGGGTGCCCATCCGCCCCGAGGACCCGTTGGGCGTGCCCGAGGCCCTGTTCCTCTTCGTGGATACCCTGCTGGTGTTCGACCACCTGCGCCATGTGGTGAAGGTGGTCTCCCACTGTCGACTGGACGGCGAGGTGGAAGCCAGCTACCGGCAGGCCTGCTGGCGCATCGAGGAGCTGGTGGAGCGTCTGTCGCGGCCTCTGCCGGCCCAGCCCTACAGCGTGCAGCGTGCCGCCGCCCCTGCCACCGTCACATCCAACGTCGACCGGGAACGTTTTCTGGGCATGGTGGAACGGGCGCGGCAGTACATCATCGCCGGCGATGTGATCCAGGTGGTGCTGTCCCAGCGGCTGTCCCGACCCACCGCTGCCCACCCCTTCTCGATATACAGGGCGCTGCGGGCGGTGAACCCGTCGCCCTACATGTATTACCTGCACCTGGGCGATTTCCAGATCATCGGCGCCTCGCCCGAGATGCTGGTGCGGGTGGAGGGCAGCGAGGTGGTAACTCACCCCATCGCTGGCACTCGACGCCGCGGCCGCACCACCGACGAGGACGCTGCCCTGGAGGAGGAGCTGCGGGCCGACGAGAAAGAGAGGGCCGAACACCTGATGCTGGTGGACCTGGCCCGCAACGATATCGGCCGCGTGGCACTGCCCGGCACGGTGCGAGTGCCCCAGTTCATGGAGGTGGAGCGCTACTCCCACGTCATGCATCTGGTGTCCCACGTCACAGGCCGGCTGCGGCCCGAACTCTCCTGCTACGACGCCCTTCGGGCCTGCTTCCCGGCCGGCACTGTCTCCGGCGCCCCCAAGATCCGCGCCATGGAGATCATCGCCGAACTGGAACCAGACCGTCGCGGTCCTTACGCTGGAGCCGTGGGCTACTTCGACTATTCCGGCAACATGGACACGGCCATCACCATCCGTACCGTGGTGCTGAAGGACGGAGTGGCATCGGTCCAGGCCGGGGCGGGCATCGTTTACGACTCGGTGCCGGAGCGAGAATACGAGGAGACGATGAACAAGGCAGCCGCTCTGCTGACAGCCATCGAGCGAGCCGAGGCGGCTGAGGCCGAGATGGTGACCGGCAGCCCCGGTTACTGAGAGGGAGAGTGATAAGGTGAACGACCTCCTGTCGCTGGTGCCGGAGCCGCTGCGCAACCTCCTGCGTCACCGGCTGCGAACCAGCCTCACGGTGATGGGCATAACCATCGGCATCTTCGCCCTCGTGGTGCTGGGCGCCCTGGCCGAGAAGGTCAACCAGCTGGTGCAGGGCGGCGAGGAGTACCTGTCCAATCGCATCGCTATAACCGACAAGGGCGGCGGGCACCCGTTCTTCGGGGGGTTCGGCCTGGTGCCCCTGTCCTTCGCCGAAAGCGTGCGGCAGGTGCCCGGCGTAGCCTGCGTGGAGACCAGCATCAACCTGCTGCTGGACCCCGAGGGCGGCGCCTCGGTAGGGATGCCGCAGATCATTTCCGGGGTGGTGGTGGACGAAGTGCAGCAGTGCGACCGCGTTGCCCCGTCGTCCGTGGAACTGAGCTTCGCCCGTGGCGACTGGTGGCGCCAGGGCGAGCGCGGGGTCACAGTGCTTGGGGCCGACGTGGCCGAGCGCCTGAAGGCGCGAGTGGGGCAGGAAGTCATCCTGCGCGACCATCCCTTCCGCGTGGTAGGCATCCTGAACCGCACCCTTACCGGCCCCGACAACATCGCCTACGTGCCTCTGGACGACGCCCGCGAACTGCTGCGCGAGTCGCGCCTCTTCTTTTCGGAGATAGACCTGTCGGACAAAGTGGACACCATCTTTGCCGCGGTGCAGCCGGGTGTGGACGGCGACCAGCTGGCGCGCGAGATAGAGGCACGGAACCCCGACATCCGCGCCTTCGGCCCCAGCGAGCTGAAGGAGCCGTTGCAGACCAGCAACATGGTCTTTCAGTTCATCATCCTGGGGGTGGCCATGATCGCCCTCATCGTCGGCGGCCTCTCGGTCATAAACACCATGGTCATGTCGGTGGCCGAGCGAGTGCGCGAGATAGGCATCAAGAAAGCGGTGGGGGCCAGCGACGGCGACATCTTGCGCGAATACCTGGCCGAGGCTATAGCCATCGGCGCCCTGGGAGGCCTGCTGGGGCTGCTCGCCGGCTCCCTGGCGGTGACCGTCCTGAACGATTTCGCTCGCGAGGCAGCCGGGGGCCCCATCTTCCTGGTCACAGGGCGCCTGGCAATCGGCTCGGTGGCCTTCGCCACCTTCCTCGGGGCAGTGGCCGGGCTGCTACCGGCCTTCAGGGCGGCGCGGCTGCGACCGGTGGAGGCCCTGCGGGCCGAGTGAGGCGGAGGAGGGAAATATGACTCAGCAAAGGGCTGCCGACCCGCTGCTCCAGGCGGACCGGGCCATCATCGAGGCCAGGGGGCTGGTCAAGACCTATCGTCTGGGCGGAAGCGTGGTGAGGGCGCTGGACGGCGTGAATCTGACGGTGGAGCGGGGCGAGCTGATGGCGGTGATGGGGCGCTCCGGCTCAGGGAAGACCACCCTGCTGAACGTGTTGGGCGGCCTCGACAGGCCCGACGCCGGTCAGGTGGTCATAGATGGCGTGGACATCGCCCGCCTCAACGGACGCCGACTGCCGCAACTGCGCCGCCAGAAGGTGGGCTTCGTGTTCCAGGAGTTCAACCTCATCCCGACGCTGACTGCCCTGGAGAACGTCGAGCTGCCCCTCCGCTACGCCAGGGTAGCCAGGGGTGAGCGACGGCGCAGGGCGCTGGAAGCCCTCGCTCTGGTCGGCATGGCCGACAGGGCGCGCCATCGCCCCTCTCAGCTGTCGGGTGGAGAGCAGCAGCGAGTGGCACTGGCCCGGGCGCTGGTGAACCGCCCGGCCATCGTCCTGGCCGACGAGCCCACGGGCGAGCTGGACACCTACACGGCAGCCCAGGTGATGGAGCTGGTCCAGCGGTTGAACAGAGAGGCCGGGCAGACCTTCATAATAGTCACCCACGACCCGGCCATCGCCCAGCGCTGTCGTCGGGTCGTGCGCATGGAGGACGGGCGTATCGTCAGCGACGAACGCCGAGAGGAACGATGATCCTCCTCATCGACAATTACGACAGCTTCACTTACAACCTGTTCCAGTACCTGTCGGAGCTGGGGGCCGAGGTGATGGTGGCGCGCAACGACCGCATCACCATCGAGGACGTGGCAGCCATGCGGCCCCGCGGCATCGTCATCTCCCCCGGGCCCTGCACGCCGAGAGAGGCGGGCATCTCGGTGGAGCTAGTGCGACGCCTGGCTGGCGAAGTGCCCATCCTGGGCGTCTGCCTGGGACACCAGTGCATCGGCGAGGCCTTCGGTGGGCGCGTGGTGGGCGCGGGCGAGATCGTCCACGGGAAGACCTCCCTGATCTATCACACTGGCCGGGGAGTGCTGCGGGGCCTTCCCGACCCGTTCCCCGCCGTCCGCTACCACTCCCTGGTGGTCGAGCGCGACTCGCTGCCCGAGGAGCTGGAGGTGACCGCCTGGACCGAAAAGGGGCTGGTGATGGGCCTGCGCCACCGCCTACTGCCCGTGGAGGGTGTCCAGTTCCACCCCGAGTCCATCGCCACGCCGGTGGGCAAGCAGATCCTTCAGAATTTCCTGGAGTCGCTATGATCCGCGAGGCCATCGCTGCCCTGGTGAACGAGGGCCGCCACCTTTCCGAAGAAGAGGCGGCCGAGGTCATGACCGAGATCATGGAGGGGCGAGCCACTCCCGCCCAGCTGGGCGCCTTTCTCGTGGCCATGCGCCTGCGGGACGAAACGGTGGACGAGCTGGTGGGCATGGCCCGCGTCATGCGTCGCTTCGCCCTGAGGGTGCCCCTGGAGCCGCCCCTGCTGGACACCTGCGGCACCGGTGGCGATGGCCGCGGCACCTTCAACGCCTCCACTGCGGCCGCCATCGTGGCAGCGGCAGCCGGGGCGAGAGTGGCCAAGCACGGCAACCGCGCCGCCTCCTCCCGTTGCGGCTCGGCCGACCTGCTGGAGGCCCTGGGCGCCCGTATCGAGCTGGGGCCGGAACAGGTGGCCCGCTGCGTGCGAGAGGTGGGCATAGGGTTCATGTTCGCCCCTGCCTTCCATCCAGCCATGCGGCACGCGGCTGGCCCACGACGGGAAATCGGCGTGCGCACCGTTTTCAACCTGTTGGGGCCTCTGACCAATCCGGCCGGGGCCAGCCATCAGTTGCTGGGGGTGCCCGATGCCAACGTGGGCGAGAAGATGGCCCGGGCCCTCCAGCGACTGGGCGCCCGCCGTGCTCTGGTAGTCCATGGCAGCGATGGTCTGGACGAGGTCAGTCCCTCGGCGCCCACTCTGGTCTGGGAAGTGATGCAGGGCGACGTCCGCCACTATCGCGTCACGCCCCAGGACGCCGGCCTGGATCCGGTGCCCCTGACAGCCGTCTGCTCCAGCGACCCCCAGGAGAACGCCCGCCTGCTGAGGTCGGTGCTGGC
>JANXAP010000020.1 GCA_025062275.1 Dehalococcoidia bacterium | reverse complement strand
CCCGCCGATGCACGCCCAGCGGGCCTCGGCCCTCGTGAGCCCCAGGAAGGGGACCTCCACCCGCTCCCACCCCATCGCCCTCGCCGCGCCCGCCGCTAGGCACAGGGGCAGCGTGTGGGGCCAGCCCTCCCCCAACAAGGCGCCGACGAGGGCCGCGGCCCTCCCGATCTCGGCCCGCTCCTCCTTGTGGCCGCCTCGCCCCTCCGGCCATGCCGCCATCTCCCGACACCTACTGGCCGGTGCCCGCTATGCCGTAGCGGGGCAGCGCCCACGCACTCGCCCCCACCTGCACCGAGCGGGCGATGGGCAGGACCGCCGGCAAGAAGGCGAGCCGCACAGGCCCCCTCACCGTCACCTCCACCCGGCCGGTCGTCACCCGCACCGTGTAGCTGGTCACCAGGGGCGACGCCTGGACCCTCGCCACGGCAGCCGAATATGCCGTGCTGGGGTCCAGCTGCACCACCTGGCCGTTGCTCTGGCGGTACACGTTCACATCGATCTGCTGGGCGCCCGCCGTCGCCGCCGCATCGGCCACCCCCTGCAGCTTGCGCCGGGCCGAGAAGACGAGGCCCGCATCGACGGCGAGCCCCACCGCTGCCACGATGCCGATCATGAGCACCGCCATGAGGGCCAGCACTTGCCCCCGCTGGGCCCAGGCCCCAGGCTTTCGCTCCCGCCTCATGCTCCCGCGCCCCCCCGCCGCTGGCCGTGGCCCTGCTCTACCGGCGCCGCCGGCATGACCACCGAATTCCGTCCTCCCATGTCGCTGCCCCCTACCGCGACCGGTACTGCTCCACCATATGTGTCGCGTTTGCCGACATGGTCAGCTCGCCGGGTAGGCGCAGAAAGGGCACGTAGACCAGATCCTGGAGCGGCACCGTGTACGTCACCTGGACCGACCGCAGGCTGCCGCGACCACATCCCCCTCCCACCTGCGCCTGCAGGCGCGACAGGTCCAGCCCATAGGCACCTGCCGTCTCCCGCGCCCGGCTCACGCCTACCGAGGCGTCGCAGGGGTCCGGCGCCGTCGCCACTGCCCTCGCCCCCTCCCTCGCCGCCGCATCGATGGCCACGCGGGCATAGATGGCCCTGCCTGCCCCCACCACGCCGAGGGCGATTATCAGCAGGATGGGCATGGCCACGGCCAGCTCCACCAGCGCCTGCCCCCTCATGGCCCCGGCCGGAACCCCTCCTTGCGCACCGTCGCCGAGCTCACCAGGTCCACCCTCCCGCCGTGGGGAAGCGGCACCGGCAGCGCCACGATGTAATGGCCCTGCACCGTCAGGGTCACCGTGTCGCCGCCGTCTCGGGCCTGGACGCTGTAGTCGTTGCTCCAGCGCCCCAGCCCACTCGCCAGCACGCTCCGCGCCCTCTCCTCGCCCCGCTGCAGGCTCACCGGCTCCACGGCAGCCCACCGGGCGCCCTCCACTGCCGCCGTCTCGACCACGTGCCGGGCATGCACCGCTAGGGCAAAATGCAGCGCCCCCAGGACGGCCACGAAGAACGCCACTGCCCCCAGCGCAAACTCGGCGAGGGTCTGGCCCCTCTCGCTCCGCCCGCCCAGCAGTGCCGCCCTCACCATGGCTGCCTCACTGTCCCACCACCGATTGCAGCTGCTGGACCGGGTAGGGACGGACCCGCTGCTGCGTGATCTCCCCCACCGTCTGCCAGCCCTGGCCGACATTTATCTGCAGGTTGTAATGCACCGTCAGCCCCACGTTGTATTTCTGGCCCGGCTGTCCCAAGCTCGACCGCTCATACGTGTAGCCGACGTCTGACTCGAAGGGGGGATACCTTCGGCCCGGCGACGAAGTCACCAGGTCCGTGTAGCCGTCGCCGTTGAAGTCCCACTCGTAGTAGGAAGGCACAAGCCTCACCCGTACCCCATTGGGACCTGTCGTCTCGGGGGCTCCCACGTTCTCCACCCAGAACCACGACCGCAGGCCTGTCAGCCCTACGGTGCCGGGGTTGACGCCTATCTGCGCATCGGGCAACGCCGGCATCTGGAGGGTCATCTGCTGCCACGACGTGTTGGCGACATACCTGTCCACCCTCTCGCTGCGAGTGGTGCTGGTGGTGGAGAGGGCATAGGTGTCCCAGCACTGCTGCGTGTACCAGCGCTGCTCGCTGTAGCTATAGCGCGTGTTGGTCGTCCAGTAGCCGCTCACGCTCTGCTGCAGGTAGTCGTAGGGCATATAGCGGCAGTCCGTCTGGGGCTGATTCACCAGCCGGTAGACCTGCTCGGTGCAGGTGACAAAGCACTTAGGGCACGCCGGGTGGTACTCATAACGGTCGTAACGCACGAGGCCGTCCGGCGAGTAATAGCTGTAGCTCACCGCATATCCAACCTGAGGGCATGACCCTGCGTGATAGCTACAGTCCACCGTCCCCTGCCAGGCCCAGGTGGGCACGTAGATGGTCTGGCACCGGTAGACCCAGGACGTCGCCACACTCCAGGTAGAGGACGTATAGACATACACCGGCTCGGTGCCGGTGCTGCTGCTCAGGGAGGCGTTCAGCTTGCTGCGGCAGGCCTGGCCGCCGTATACCACCTGCGGCACGACCTCGGTCCACGTGCGGGTGTACGGCGAGTAGACGCACGACGCCTGGGGCACCCACATGGTGAAGGTGCCGTCACTGTTGACGGTCACCGCCCCACTGCCCCCCACAAACTGGTAGATGGGCACGGAACAGACGCCCGTCCGCTGCACCTGCTGGTAGACCGGCACCTGGACCGAGCCGTAGACGGCCCGGTAGTCGGTCACCACCTGGGGCACGTTGACGGTGGTGTACCAGTACTGCTGGGCGCCTGTGTAGTACTGGTCCACCACATACTGGGTCGTCCAGGCACACTGCATGTTCCACGGATAGTAGGGATTCAGCCAGCAAGAGGACCGGTAGGTGAGGTATTTGCCGTAGGACGAGGTCGGCTGCGAGTACCAGGTGATGGCCGACAGGCGAGTCTCCTGGGTATAGACCACCCGATCCTGGTAGGGCTCCATGTAGAGGTAGTACGTCACCGTCTGCGTGCCGACCTGCTCCGTCTCGTAGTACGTGTAGTAGGTGTTCTGATAGCCGGCGAGCACCCAGCCCGGCGGCACTTCGCCGTCCGCTGCGGCAGGCGAGGGCACTGCCGGCCCGCGACCGCCGGAGAGGGCATCTGCCGCGATCACGGCTATAATCAGCACGATTCCCCGAAGCGCCCACCGCATTGGTACATCACCCCCCACCCTCACTCTGCTGTCCAGACGCCCGCACCACGGCTACCCCTATGACCCTCCACCCTTCCGCCGTCTTCTGCATGCGCATGGTCATATGCGCCGCCCTGTACTCCCAGTCGCCCCGGCGTTCTCCCGTGAGGAGGTCAAAACCCCGCCCCCGGCCGTCCAGCCATTCGTCCACCGTTGCATAGTCGCCCGTATACTGCACCAGGACCGGCGAGCGATGGACCACCTCCTCTTCCAAGGCGATGCCATGTTCCTGTCGGAACCGCAGGTACTGCTGTAAGCCCTCCAGCTGCGGGCCGGCGCTCACCAGCGGGAGCAGTGACCCGTCCAGGCGGCGCAGGGCGTCCGATGTCACCAGCCAGTAGCACCGCCATGTCTCCTCGATGGTCGCCAGCTCGGCGGCCGTCACCGGCAGCTGCGGTACATCACCCCGCCTCATCTCCCGCAGCCGGCCGAACCGGTGATTGTCCCCCTCCAGCAGCGCACATCCACCCCTCCCCATCTCCTCGCCATCGTCCAGCCACGGGAGCGCATACACATCGGCCACCACCCAACCATCCCCCCTCCGGGCCAGCCTCAGGATCAGGTCGTAATCCGGCTCCCGCAGCTCCCGCACCACCCGGCCGTCAGGCGCCACCTCGCGCATGACGAGGGAGACGCTCAGGCCCACCAGCCTTCCCCCCGGCGCCGGGACATCGAACCTCGGCGGCCCGTTGGGGACGACCTCCATCTCCAGCCTGTTGCCGCCCTCGACGGCCGCCCTCGCCCCCGCAGCCAGCCGCTCCGCCAGCCCGCCATCCACCGCCGTCGCTGCTGCCCCCTGCAGCAGGCGCCCGGCGGAGGCAAGGAAGGACGCGGCGGCTTCCCCCGGCTCCCGGGCCTGCCGGCCGCCGCCGGAGCAGGCCAAGAGCGCCACAGCTGCCAGCCCCACAGGAGCGAGCAGCCTTACTATTGCCATCGCACCTGTGCCTCCTGCACCCTCCAGCCGGCCGGCGTTTTCCCGATGACGAAGCGCATCGCCCAGTTCTCCTGCACCGCCTTCCCCATACCCGGCTGCTGGCCCTCCTCCAGCAGCTCGGCCTCCACCTGGACGGCGTCCTCGATCACCACTCGTTCCCCACCGGCCTCCATCACCAGCGGCCGCTGCCGCATGGTGCGCACCAGCAGCCGCTCTCCGGGCATGAGGAGCCGCGCCCGCGCCATCAGGGCCTCCCGGGCCTGCGGCTCCGCCAGCCCCTGCAGGTAGGCGTCGTCGCCGTTAGCGAGGGCATTGAAGAAGGCCGGCCAGAGGAAGCTGTAGACCTGCGACACCTCCTGCAGCACCTGCGAGTCGACGCTGGCCCCCGGCCTCGTGTTCAGGAAGACCCGCACCTGCCCCGGCGGAGGCGTCGCCGCCTCCTCGGGCGGCGAGGGCGTGGGCACCGGCGCCACCTGCTGGCCCCTCTCGCCGCACGCAACTGTCGTCCCGAGCATGAGCAGCCCCACTGCTACCAGCATGGACGACAGCGGCAGCCCTCTCAGGCCTGGCAGGACACGCATCGCCCGTCACCTCACCACGAAGCCCACCCCTACCTCGCCGTAGGGCGGGAACGACTGCGACGCCGATAGGAACCCCGACGACGCCTGAAAGTCCGCCCGGCAGATGCCTCCGGGAGCCACCTGCCGGCAACTCCTGCGCACGACTCCACCGAACCCTTGCAGCCCCTCGTACAGGTGAAGGTCGGATGCCTTCCCCGCGACCGGGCTGGCGTTCTGGGCCCAGACGTATGCCGTGCCGAGGAACGCGAAGCCGCCGGCCACCATATTCCAGTGCTCCGGCCCCGGCCACACCCGCCTTGCCAGCACGAGCGGGTAAGACCATGGCGAGCAGCCCCGCTCACTGCAGGCAGCGATCCGGTAGTAGAAGACGCCCCCATCCCACATGGGCGCTCCCACGGGGAGCAGGTTGTATGGCCCGGCAGGGAACTCTAGCGTGCTCACCCCGAAGGTGAAGCCGGGGTCGAGGGCGCTCTGCAGCCTGTAGTGCGTCACCCCGGAGGGGGGTGCCCACGATATCATGGCCCTCTCCCTCTCCCCTTCTATGGGCCAGATGGCCACAAGCTGCGGCGCCTCGGGGGGCTGGGGCACTTCCGCTACGAAGACGAACCGCTCCAGGCCCCGGCCGCCCATACCCGCAACGAAGCGCCCATTCCTCGACACGGCCGTGACCTCTACCAGCACCTCACCGAGGCCAAGCTCACGCGACAGCTCGTCGTGGAGGTTGTGGAGCACACCATCCCTCCAGATGGCCGCCCTCTGCATGCCGCCCACCACAACCGAGCCGCCGATGATCCGCCCGTCTGCCGAAACGGCCCTCGCCGAGGACCTGCCCCCCATGTCGGGCAGCCTCTCCATGCCGCCGAGGGGCGTCCAGCGGAAGGCCGCGGTATCCCAGTAGCCACCCGGCAGCCTCCTCATCAGGTCCCCCACCACCACCGATCCCCCATCGGACACCCCGTAGGCCTGACTCGCCTCATAACCGAAGGCCGTCCCCAGCACCTGCAGGCCCCCGGCCGGGGTCCAGAGCATCGCTACAATTGGGCAGCCCGCCGGGCCGAGAGTCCCGACGGCCGCATCTCCGGCGGGAGATGCGGCCCTGAAACGCCCCTCGAAGCAGTGGGCCCATTCCGCGGGGAGGTCGACGATGCGAGGGTTGCCATCTACCCACAGGGCAGGCTTCGCCCACAGGATCCTCGTGCCACTCACCGCCCCTCCGATCCCTGCGAGAAACCTCCCATCCGCCGATGTCGCCAGCGGATAAGACGCGTTCGCCCCTGCCGGCTGCGGCAGCAGCTGCCACCCCGTCCCGGTCCTCCATATGGCAGGCTGTGTTTCCGTGGAACCCGGAGGGACCGCCGCCCCGGCGACTACGCCGCCGTCGGCAGAGGCCCCATAGGCCGAGGTCTGATATCCGGGCAGCTCGCCAAGGGGCCAGATGCCGGCGTCCCGCTGCCACAGATGGCCCTGGTCGAGCGGTTCCCTTGCGAAGAACAGGCGCCCACCGTCGTCGGAGACACTGTAGGCAGTCCAGCCCCTCTCCACCCATGTGAGCAAAGCCCCTCCCTGTGCCCCCACTTCGCGAGCATCCCCCAGGCCGGGGACGGGCAGCACAGGAGAGAATGCCGCCACGATGACGGCGAGCCCCGCCAGCCAAATGCGCTTCGAGCCGACAATCGCCGGCACAAACCGGCCTCCCGACGGCTGCCGGCCGACTCCGCTCATAGGTGCACCTCCTGCCGATCTGCCGATGCCGTCCTTACCATGGCCATAGCCCCTTCAGAAAACGCCCCACCTTCTGGAAGAAGGCCACCACCGGGTGAGGCTTCCCCTCCTGCCGTGCCCGAACAGGCACGGCTGTCACCTCACCCGCTCCATCGCCGCCCGGCATGGCGTCGGCCTCCACGGCGCCTTCCCCTTCCGTGCTATGGACAGCCTCATGCCCTGTCGCCGTCTCCCCCTGCTCCTGCCGCCCGCCCTCGTCGCCGGCGCTCACCGCCTCCTGCCCCGCCGCCCCATCACCCGCCGCCGGCACCACGAGCTCCTGCCCTACCCGCAACAGGTAGGGGGCGCCGATGCCGTTCCAAGCAGCGAGGTCGCAGTACCTGGACGGGTCGCCCAGGAAGCGGGCGGCCAACCCGGCAAGGGTGTCGCCGGCCTGGACCACATAGGTAGCCACAGCAGCAGGCCGCGGCGCAGCCTCCCGCCCGGCACAGGGGTCCGCCGTGGCCACTGCGCCGGCCCCCGTGCCTGCCCCCGGCCCGCCGCCGCCCGACGGAGCGACGGCACGGGGCCCGGCCACCGGCGCCTGTCCGGGAGCAGCCCCCGACGTCCCATCGCCGGTGACGGCAAGGGCGAAGTCCGCCACGTATATGCAGATCTCCCTTGTGCCGAAGACGTCGTCCTGGTAGCGGCTGCACGCCGTCCCCACGCCCAGGAGCGCGTAGTCGGGCCGCCGCTGGTTGGCATCGTGCCCCGGGGAGTTGCGCCACTGGACGAGGGCATCCTCGGGGCCCACAGAGCTGGCGGCGATGTTCTCGCCCACCGCCCAGGCGTAGGGGAAGCCGAAGGCCGCCGCCCGCTGACCCGGGCTCCTACCTAGGTAGTCCCGGTGAGGGAGGACGCAGCCGTCGGCAAGCCTCACCCCCTGGACGTCGCCCTCGTCGGCCCTCTCGAAGCGGCACAAGGAGGCTATCCAGGCCGCATGCCAGGCAGCAGCAGCAGCGAGCCTGTCGTCCCATGCCAGCCGAGGAAGGCCCAGGGAGGCGCGGTAGCCGTTTATGAGGTCGAAGGTGCGGGCGGCCAGGTCCGGCCGCTCCACCACCGCAGATATGGGCGTGCCCGCCCCTGCCGGCGCCGCCGCCAGAACGAATGCGAGCACCGCTGCCGCCGGCGCCAGAAGGACGGCCGGTCCGGCGAGAGCCAAGGCCGCCCTTGCCTCTTGCCTGCCGTCGCCCTTCATCTCGTCCACCTTCCTCGGCTGCCTTGCGGCCTGCCCCGGGCAGGGACGCCGCCCGGGGCCTCCTTGCTCAGGAGGTGAGGCCGCTGGTGACGTTGCTGAACACGTTGGCGATCTGGTCGCGCAGGGCCACCGCCGCCGCGATGAGGCCCACGGCGATGATGCCGAGAATCAGGCCATATTCCGCAAAAGTTTGGCCTTCCTCGGCATTCCAGCGGGCCACCTGCAGCCGCGCCAGCCCGCGCAGCGCCAGATCGGAGAGAGAGCGTGCGATCCTGCTCATGTGCATACCTCCTCCTTTGTCTTCCTTGCTCCTTGCCCCCTTCGGCGTCGCCCTCCGCGGCCCCGGAGCCCTGCCGCCAGGCGGGAGCTGCCTCGCTCCGGGGCCGGTCTCCGCTCTTGCCATCTGCCGTCGGCTCTCACCCCCTTCGCCCCTCTACGGCACCACTGCGCTCCAGGCAGCGACGACGGCCGCCCAGATGTCGTCGAGCCTTACTCCCAGCGCCCTCACTGCCACCAGCACCCCCAGCACCACCAGCGCCAGCACCAGGGCGTACTCCGTGAGCACCTGTCCCTGCTCCCTTTTCATGGCCCTCCACCCGTAGCCGTCTGCAGCGTCCCCTTCAGGATGAGCTCGTTGCAGGCCGGGAACAGGAGGACCACCATGAGCGGGACGAGGATGAAGAAGGCGATAGGGAAGAGGACCCGCACCGTCGCCCGCGATGCCTCCTCCCGCTGGGCGATGCGCCGCATCTCGCGCATCTGGACCCCCAGCTCCCGCAGCCGCTCCCCCAGGGGCATGCCCGTCGTCTCTGCCGTCTGCCAGAGGTCGGCCACCAGGCCCAGCTCCAGCAGCCCCTCCTGCCGCGCCAGGTGCGCCAGCCCCCCGCCCGGCGTCACCTCGCCCAGCCGGGCCCGGCGCATCACCTCCCGCAGCTCCCGCCCCAGCGGGTCGGGAAGGGCCCGTGCCGCCAGCTCCAGCGCCTGCTCGGGGCCGCTGCCGGCCGACACCGTCGTCTGCAGCATGTCCACCATAGCCCTCACCTGCTGCACGAGGATCGCCTGCCGCCGCCGCAGCCTCGCCTCCAGGTCGTAGGCCGGCCCGAACGAGAGGGCGACGCCCACAAGGAGCCAACTCCAGAAAGGAAGGGGCATGAGACCCAGCGCCCCCACCATGGCAGCGATGATGCACCCCACCAGGAACCACAGGAGCCGCTGCCCGTAGTAGGCCGGCGGCGACATGCCCGTCCCGGCCCTCTCCAGCTTGCTCGCCAGCTCCTCCGGGCCGCCCACCATCCGCAGCACGCCCGCCAGCACCTCGCCCGCCCGCCGCAGGGGCTGGCCCACCAGCTCCTCCAGGAGGGGCGTCCGGAAGAGGGGCGCCTCCTGCCGCTCCTCGCCTATCAGGGGCCGCTCCACAGGGGTGATGCGCCGCAGCCGCGCCACCCGCCGCGACCGGAAGGGGCGGTCCAGCACCGCCCGTGTCACGAGGAAGACCCCTATGCCACCAAGGGCCGAGGCCAGGACTCCACCGGCCGGCGGCAGCTCCATCACGCCCGCGCCTCCCCTATGAGCGCCGGGTTCACCTGGAGCCTCCCCTCCCGGGGCAGCTGCATCCCCCTGCGCATGAGCACGTAGCCCAGCACGATGAGGGCAAACATGACCGCCAGCACCCCTTGCCCCAGCGGCTCCCGGTAGACGGCGGCATATTCCGGCGAGAAGCGGAACATGGCGGCCAGGATGACGATGGGCATGCCGCCGATGATGCGCGCCGCCAGCTCCTGCCTGGCCATCTCCGCCTCCGCCTCCCGCCGCACCAGCAGGTCGTCCCTCACCGCCCTCGCCACCTCCTCGATGACCGCCCCCACGCTCCCGCCGCCGTAGGCCACCGCCGCCGCCAGGGCAAGGGCCAGCCGGTCGCCGTCATAGGAGGCGACCCGGCGCCGCAGCACCTCCGCCGCCTCGTACATGCCGCCCGTGCGCAGCGCCACCAGCGCCTCCTGCATGACCGGCTGCATCAGCTTCGGCCCTCTTTCGGCCAGGAAGGCGATGCTGCCCTCAAGGCCGTGGCCGCTGCGCATCAGGCCCCGCAGCACCTCCACCGCCTCGGCGAACTGCCCCCGCCGCCTGCTGGCCACCGCATCGGCCTGCCTGGTCACCAGGTGGAACGGGACCATGAAGCCGCCCACCGCGCCGGCGGCCATCACCACGGCCACGCCCGGCGCGAGGAGGTTCCCCACCAGCGCCCCCAGGACCGCACCGGCGGCGCAGGCACCGTAGAAGGCGAGGGGCGTGACGCGGTGGTAGCCCGCCTCGTCCAGGAGCTCCCTCACGCCGTCGGGATGCCACACGGGGGGTCGTGCCCCTCCCGGCACGGCCCCGCCCGCCGCGGCAGCAGCCCGCATGAAGAGGCTCGCCGCCCTCTCCGAGAGGGCCAGGTAGACCCCGAGGGCGGCGACGGCCAGGAGGATGGCGAAGAGCGCCCCCGAAGGGCGCGGTATCTCCGGGAAGGGGAAGGCCGCGATGACGACGGTCAGGGCAAGGGCCGTGGCCACGGCTTGCGGGCTCTCCCCAGGAGGTGGGCAGGAGGCCTGGCGCTCTCGGCCGGGGGGATGTATCATCGCTGCGGGCGTGTGCCCGGCCGCCCCCCGGTCCTGGCAGGGGCAGGGGCGGCCGGCTCCCCCGGCAGGGCGGGCCTCCCGCCCTGCCTCACCCTCGGGACCTCTTCCTAGCCCTTCACCTCCTTCTACTCGCCCACGTAGAATGACCTGGCGCTCCACGGGAAGGGCCCCAGGTGCTCCACCTCCCGCGCGCAGCGGGGCCTCACCCCCGTGAAGTGGAGCCGCCCGTCCTCGCCGCGCCGGAAGATGTCGTTGCCCACGAAGGTGCTGCGCGGCCCCTCCCGCTCCATGCCCGTCGCCTCCCAGACGGACAGCACCCGCCGCAGCCTCGAGCGCGGCACCCGCCCCATGTGGACCACGAACTGGATCCCTTCCGCCACCAGCTCGTCCACCACGTGGGGCGGCGGCGCCAGGCGCGGGTCCATCTGGGCATAGATCCGTACCCGCTCCATGGCATGCCTACCGCCCATGGCGTGGATGGTGGAGAGGCTCCCGGGGTGGTCGCTCGTCACCGCCCGCAGGAAGTCCAGCGCCTCGGAACCTCGCGTCTCGCCGATGACGATGCGGTCGGGCCGCATGCGCAGCGACTCCTTCACCAGCTGCTGCATGGTGATCTCCCCCACGCCCTCGGCGTTGGGGCCACGCGTCACGAGGGGCACCCAGTTGGCCAGGCTGCCGAAGCGCAGCTCCCGCACCCGGTCCTCGATGCTTACCACCCGCTCCTTGGGCGGGATGCAGTTGCCCAGGCAGTTCACCATGGTCGTCTTGCCCGATGACGTCCCGCCCACCACGAGGATCGTCTTGCGGGCCAGCACCAGCGCCTCCAAGAAGCGGGCCACCTCCTCGGTGCATGTGCCCAGCTCCACCAGCTGCGACAGCTCCTCCGCCCGCACCGTATACTTGCGGATGGTCAGCACCACATGCTCGCTTATGGGCGGAATGACGGCGTGCAGCCGCGCCCGGTCGGGCAGCATCACGTCCACCACCGGCTGCGAATAGTCCAGCCTCTCCCCGCGCAGCCCCACCAGCCGCTGCGCCAGCTCCAGCACCTCCTCGTCGTCGCGAAAGACCGTCGGCGCCACCTCGATCTCCCCCTCCCGCACCACCATCACGTTGTCGGGGGCGTTGACCATGATCTCCTCCACGTCGGGGTCGTCCAGCAGCGGCTGCAAGGGGCCGGCACCCAGGACCTGCCGCAGCAGCTCCTCGGCCAGCCGCTCCGCCCCGGCCAAGGGCGGATACCCCATCAGCTGGCGGCGCCGGTTGTACTCCTCCACGAACCCCATCACCCGCCGCCGCAGCCGCTCGGCGCCGTCGGGCGCCAGCACCTCATCCGGCGGCGCCCGCCGGATCACCTCCCTCACCTGCTCCTCCAGGGAGGGGAGGATGCCGTCGTCCGGCCCCATGCGCAGGGTCATCGCGCCGCCACCTCCACCGCCAGCAGCTGCCGCGCCAGCCTCTCTATGGCCGCTGCCGCCCTGCCGCCCACGGCCACAAGGGGCGCCTGCCGGTCCAGCGCCCGCGCCGCCCCCTTCTCGTCATCGGGCACCACGCCCACGATGGGCAGCCCCAGCTCGTCCCGCACCTCGTGCTCCGTCCAGTGGTGCCGGCCGCGCCGGTAGCGGCACATGACGATGCCCGTCCAGCGGCCACGGCGCAGCTCCTGCAGCCGTTCCATGCTCACATGCGCCCGGTAGATGCTCACGAACTCGGGCGTGATGACCACCAGCAGCTGGTCTGCCGCCTCCATGGCCCAGCCGGCCGCAGGGTGCTCGGTGGGGTAGTTGCCGGCGTCCACCAGCACGACGTCGTAGCGGCGCCGCAGGAACGCCACTACCCGCCTCGCCAGCTCCCCCGTGACGGCCCGCATCCCAATGGGCCGGAAGGGGCCACACAGGACGTCGCACCCCTTGGCGACGGCCCTCAGCTCCCTCGCCACCGCCTGCTCCATCTCCGAGCTGCCTACTGCCACCGCGATGCCGTCGCCCACATCGAGGCCGAGGTAGGCCTGGAAGTCGCTCGCCACCGGGTCCAGGGAGAGGGCGCATGCCCGTCGCCCGGCCCGGCCAATGGCGTAGGCCAGCGAGAGGACAAGGGTCGTCTTGCCCGACCCGCCCTTGAGGCCGCAGACCGTCACCAGCCTCCCCTTGCCCTCCTCCCCTTCCTCCTCCGGGACCGCCGGCGTGGGGGGTGCCGTCCCGGCCGGCGAGGGCGCCATACGGCCCTCCAGGACGGCCAGCACCGCCTCCGTCACTTGCTCGGGGGGCAAGCGGTCGGGCAGGACGACGTAGCCCCGGCCCATGTAGCGCGCCGAGTCGTCGTCCCTGGCCATGACCACCACCGGCAGGCCCAGGGCGCGCAGCTCGTCCAGCCGCTCGGACGTCACCCCCCGGAAGCTGCCGGACACGAGCGCCAGGTCGCCCCTCCCTTCCGCCGCATAGCGCAGCACGTCCTCCATGGTCAGGCCGGGCGCCACCTCCAGGCCTGCCGCCATGAGGGCCTGTCTCAGGCCGGACGCCCGCTGCCTGTCCACGCCCACGATGACCCGAGGCTGGACGCGCCACGCCCTCCCCTCGGGGGGCTCGGTGCCCGCCACGGCGCCGTACACCTCTTCCCTCATGGCTCCTCCTGGCTACCGTGCCGCCGGCGTGGCGGTCGCGGCCGGCGTGCCGGCGCCCGCCCCTCCCGGCGCCGGCAGGGTCGTCCCCTGCCCCGCCCTGGGCACGGCCGGCGCCTGTACCCCCGCCGGCAGGACCGCCAGGGCGACGATGTTCTGGGCGATGGCCCGGGACACCAGCTCCGCCTCCTCGCGCGGCACCGCCAGCGTCACGCTGGTGGGAGCGCCCTGCACCTCGCCCCCGGTCCCGGCCTGCTGGCGGGAGCGCACCACCTCCAGCACCCGCACCCGCTCGCTCACCAGCACCGCCTGCTGGGCACCGCCCTGCCCCGCGCCGATGGCGTAGAGCAGGCCCCGCTGCCCCTTCTCCACCTGGTAGGGGACGTAGATGCGGTCCAGGACCGGCAGCGCCAGCGCCACCTCGTCAGCCTCAAGGGGCAGCCCCTGGGTGAGGGACGACATGGTGATGGGCTCCCCGGCCCGCAAAGGCCTCGCCGTCGCCTTCCCTACCACATCAGCCCTGGCCGACGCCGCCACCAGGTACTGCCGCAGCCGGTCGTTCACCGGCACGCTCTCAACCCTCAGGTCACCGTCGCCCAGGACGGCGCCCTGGGGCAGGTCACGGGCGGCCACGAGCACGTCCACGCTCTTGGGCTGACCCGCGGAGTAGACCTGGATGCCGATGAGGAAGGCTGCGAGGGCGATGCCGAGGCCCAGGACGAGGCGCAGGTCGAGACGGCCTGTCCTCGCCTCCCGCCTGGCCACGCTTGTCATACCGGCCACCTCCGCCAGAGGTACCGAACCGTCGCCAGGAAGGATACAAGCGAGTGAGGGCGCTGTCAAGACCTTGCGCGAGAGATCCGGTGCACGTGTCGTCAGGCTGCCTCTTCTAGCCCGTAACGGTCTGAGACTTCCTCTCAAGGGCACTAGATTCCTCTACAGGGCACTCCAGGGCACTCCAGTGAAACAATTCAAATACCGAAAGTGTTTCCAACTGTTTCAATCGGCTCACTTTCTCAGCATTTGGTCATCAAATTGGTCATCAACGGGGCGAAGCATAACGGGGCAGTCGGTTCCCCTAGGTTCCACTCCAGGGCCTTCAGGTGTTTCCGTGCGTTTCCAGGCGGTATCTGTGTTCCCTTCGGGGGCGCTCGGGTCCGTTTCAGTGGAGTTCGGCTTCAACGCCGGCAGCGCCGTGGCCGCCGGCGCCTCGGCGGCCAACGCCTTCGTGGTGACCAACACGGCGGCGGCGGCCGCTGCCCTGGCCTGGCTGGCCATGAGCTGGCTCTACCAGGGGGTGCCCAGCGTCACCGGCGCCGCCACAGGGGCGGTGGCGGGGCTGGTGGCCATCACCCCCGCCTCGGGCTTCGTGGGGGCGTGGGACGCCGCCGACGGCTACATCAACATCCTGCCGGCCCTCGTCATCGGCGCCGGGGCGGGGGTCATCTGCTACGGGGCGGCGCGGGTTAAGCACTGGCTGGACGTGGACGACTCCCTGGACGTGTGGGCGGTGCACGGCATGGGCGGCACCTGGGGCGCCCTGGCCACGGGCATCTTCGCCACTTCGCTGGTGACCCAGACGGCAGGCTTCCAGGGCGGCATCGGCGGGGCGATAGACGGGCGGCCGGAGCAGATCCTGGCCCAGCTGTCGGGGATCGGCGCCACCTGGGGTTACTCGTTCGTCATGACCTTCGTCATCCTGAAGCTCTTGGACTGGACTCTGGGCATCAGGGTGAGCCCGCGGGAGGAGCTGCTGGGTGTGGACCTGGCCCAGCACGGCGAGCGCGCCTATGCCAGGTGAGCCATGAAGAAGGTCGAGGCCATCATCCGGCCAGAGAAGCTGGGCGACGTCAAGGACGCCCTGGACCGCCTGGGCATCATGGGCCTCAACTTCGTAGAGGTCAGGGGACGGGGCCGCCAGCGCGGCCAGACTTACTGGCGCGGCGCCGCCTCCTATCTGGCCGACACCCTCCCCAAGCTCAAGCTGGAGGTGGTGGTCAGGGACGAAGACGTGGAGCGGGTGGTGGACGCCATCATCAAGGCCGCCTGGACCGGCGACGTCGGCGACGGCAAGATCTTCGTCCTGCCGGTGGAGGAGGTCATCCGCGTGCGCACGGGGGAGAGGGGAGAAGATGCCATTTGAGGTGCGCACCCGCAAGAACCTGGACTGGCACGAAGGCGACGAGTCCTCCCCCCGCTACTTCCTGGAGGTAGACCTGAGCCCGGTTCTCCCCGGCAGCGGGCGGGTGGCCCGCCTGCCAGTGCGCTGGCGGCGCAACCGCGGCCACCCCATCCTCAAGGAGGTCTACTGGGTGGAGGTGGCGGGCATGCGGGTGGAGAAGGGGAACCTGGCCGCCCTGGAGGCGGCGGTGCCCCAGGCGGTGGCCGCCTTCCTGGAGCATGGCACCCTCCCCTACTACTTCGTCACCACCCCCCAGGGCAGCTTTCCGGTCTACCTGGTGCGGGGACGCCTGCAGCTCCGTACCGACACCGCCGCCTTGAGCGCCGAGGACGTGGGGGAGCTATGGCTGCGGCTGGCCGAGCACCTGCTCTCGGCCCGCCGCATCGGGGCCGTGGAGGAGCTGGAGGTCAGCATCCTCCTCTGGAGCGACCTGCAGGTCTACCCCACCGGCCTTCTGCTGCGGGACGGCCGCGTGCTGGTGCCCGTCTTCCTGCGGCCAGGGACCGAAGGCCCCGTCCTGATCCACGACGTCATCGGCCACCCCTCGCGCTTCCTCTCGCCGCCGGAGCTGTTCGCCCTGCGACGGGAGATGGCCTCCGACCTGGCCTCGCGCCGGGCCATTCCCCATCCCGGCGCCCTGAAGATGGACCGGGTGCGGCCGGAGGTGTGGGCAGCCCTGGAGGGCGCAGCCCGCCCCACCCCCTATGTGCTGGTGTGTCACCAGGACGAGCGTCCCCTGGAGTTCCCCGTTTACGAGGCAGAGGGGGAGTTTTTCGCCTTGCAGCGCTCCAGCTATTCGCGCCTCATCTTCTCCTCCGACCTGGAGGAGCTGTCGCGGCTGGTGCGGGAAGACCTGGTGCTGCGGGGGAAGGCCAGCGGCGCCTCCCTCGTGGCCGTGGAGCAGAGGCGGAGGTGATGCGCCGTGAGGCAGGGCGGCAGCGCCATTTACTATGTCCTCTGGGGCCTGGCCTGGCTGCTTTTCTGGCCGGTGCTGCTGCCGGTGGCGGCAGCCCGCTATACCAAGGTCGGCCCCAATGAGGTGCTCATCGTGGCGGGCAGACGGCGCACCGTCACCGACCCCGAGGGCCGCCTGCGGACCCTGGGCTACCGCATCGTCTGGGGCGGCGGCACGGTAGTCTGGCCCATCGTCGAGCAGGCGCGGCGCCTCTCCCTGGAACTGATGAGCTTCGAGGTGCGCACGCCGGAGGTCTACACCGTCCACGGCGTCCCGGTGGCGGTGGACGCCGTGGCCCACGTCAAGGTCAAGGGCGAGGAGGGGGCCATCGCTCGGGCGGCCGAGCACTTCCTGTCGCGCCCCCAGGAGGAGGTGATGCGCACCGCCCTGCAGGTGGTGGAGGGGCACATGCGCTCCGTCCTGGGCACCGTCTCCATCGAGGACCTCTACACCAAGCGTCGAGAGTTCGCCGAGCAGGTGAAGGCCCTGGCCAGCCAGGACCTGGACCGCATGGGCCTGGAGGTGGTCTCCCTGACGGTGCGCAACATCGCCGACCCCCGCGGCTACCTGGAGGCCCTGGGCCGCCCCCGCACCGCCCAGGTGAAGCGGGACGCCATCATCGGCGAGGCCAGGGCCGACGAGGAGGCCAAGACCTTCCGCTATCAGGCCGACATGAAGATCGAGGACGCCCGCCGCGACTACGAGCTGAAGCGGGCCGAAGTGGAGGCGGCCATAGCTCAGCGCCGCGCCGAAGCCGACCTGGCCTACGACCTGCAGCGCTACAAGACCGCCCAGCTGGTGAAGCGAGAGGAGGTCCAGCTCGACATCCTGGAGAAGGAGCTGCGCACCGAACTGGAGGAGAAAGAGATCCTGCGCAAGGAGAAGGAGCTGGTGGCCTCGGTCATCAAGCCGGCCGAGGCCGAGCGCCAGCGCATCCAGGAGCTGGCGGAGGCCGAGCGCTACCGCCGCCAGACAGAGGCCCAGGGCGAGGCCGAGGGAGTGCGGGCGGTGGGCCTGGCCGAGGCCGACGTCATCCGCGAGAAGGGACAGGCCGAGGCCGAGACCATGGACCGCAAGGCCGAGGCCTGGGCCCGCTACAACCAGGCTGCCGTCACCGAGATGCTGGTCAACATCCTGCCCCGGCTGGCCGAGGCGGTGGCCCAGCCCCTCTCCCGCACCGAGCGCATCGTCATCGTCTCGGGCGGGGCCGACGGCGCCGCCGGCGCCAGCCGCGTCACCCGCGACGTGGCCGAGGTCATCGCCCAGCTGCCGCCCATCATCGAGGCCCTCACCGGCGTCAGGCTGGAGGAGCTGGTGCGGCGCGTCCCCGGCCTCAAGGGGACCGGTGAGGAAGGCGAAGGCCAGAACGCCTAGGGAGGTGAAGAGGGGTGGAGAGATGGCCCAGGAGCCCCGGCGAGGTCATCGCCCTCTGCCGCGAGCGCGGCATCCAGATCGTCGACCTGAAATTCACCGACCTGCCCGGCACCCTCCAGCACTTCTCCATACCGGCCAGGGCGCTGGACGAGGGGGTCTTCCGCGACGGCATCGGCTTCGATGGCTCCTCCATCCGCGGCTTCCAGCACATCCAGGAGTCGGACATGCTGCTGGTGCCCGACCCGTCCAGCGCCTTCGTGGACCCCATCTACAGGGTGCCCACCCTGTCAGTCATCTGCGACGTGCGCGACCCGGTGACGGGCGAGCGCTACTGGCGCGACCCCCGCTACGTGGCCCAGAAGGCCGAGGCCTACCTGCGGGAGTCGGGCGTCGCCGACACGGCCTATTTCGGCCCCGAGGTGGAGTTCTTCATCTTCGACAGCGTCCGTTACGACCAGAACGAGCACTGCGGCTACTACTTCGTGGACTCGGAGGAAGGGGCCTGGAACTCGGGGCGGGAGGGCAAAAACCTGGGCCACCGCCCCCGCTACAAGGAGGGCTACTTCCCTGCACCGCCCACCGACAGCCTGCAGGATCTGCGCTCCATCGCCATCCTCAAGATGATGGAGGCGGGCATCGACATCGAGGTGCACCACCACGAGGTGGCCACCGCCGGCCAGGGTGAGATAGACATGCGCTATCAGACCCTGACCCGCATGGCCGACCAGGTGATGCTCTACAAGTACATCCTGCGCAACGTGGCCCGGGAGCACGACAAAACGGTCACCTTCATGCCCAAGCCCCTCTTCGGCGACAACGGCTCGGGCATGCACGTGCACGTGAGCCTGTGGAAGGACGGCGAGAACCTGTTCTACGACCCCGAGGGCTATGCCCAGCTCAGCCTGCTGGGCATGTACTTCATCGGCGGGCTGCTTCGGCATGCCCGCGCCCTCTGCGCCCTCATCGCCCCCACCACCAACTCCTACCGGCGGCTGGTGCCGGGCTTCGAGGCCCCCGTGAACCTGGTCTACTCCCAGCGCAACCGGTCGGCGGCGGTGCGCATCCCCGTCTACTCCCGCAGCCCGGCGGCCAAGCGCATCGAGTTCCGCACGCCCGACCCCTCCTGCAACCCTTACCTGGCCTTCGCTGCCATTCTGATGGCCGGGCTGGACGGCATTTTCCACGAGATGGACCCCGGCGACCCCCTGGACACCGACGTCTACGAGCTTTCGCCCGAGGAGCTGGCCGGCCTGCGCACGGTGCCGGGCAGCCTGGACGAGGCGCTGCGAGAGCTGGAGGAGGACCACGAGTTCCTGTTGCGGGGCGGGGTGTTCACGTCCGACCTGCTGGGGACGTGGCTGGAATACAAGCGGCGACGGGAAGTGGACCCGGTGCGCCTGCGCCCCCACCCCTACGAGTTCTACCTGTACTACGACATCTGACGGCTGCCCGCCCTCCAACGGATGGGGGGTGCACATGAGCAGGCGCCCCGCAGGGGCAACCGGCCGTCCTGCAACGAGCGCCCGGGCGATGCTGGCGAGGTGGAGGGCGCGAGGCCTGCCGCGGTTCTCGTCGGCCCCGGGGGTTAATGGGCCGCTACATGCCTTCCCGCAGCAGCTGCTCGGTGGCGAACTCCAGGTAAGTCACTGCCTCCGAGAAGCTGAAGCGCTCACGCTGGAACTGGAGCGCGGGAGGGTTCCCTGGCGTTACCACCAGGTCCACCCCCAGGCGCGGGAACATGAAGATGCGTCTTATGCCCTCCTGGCCCTGCAGGAGTTCGGGACGGCGGCGCAGCATCTCCAGGAAGGCCTCGGCCGAGCGGCGCACCGTGTCCTGGTAGTCGCCCCGACGAAGCGACTCCTGGGCGGCCTGCAGGGAGGCCCTCAGCTCCGGGTCCTGGATGCGGTCTACCTTGCCGGCCACGGCCGCATCATATGGACGAGACGATGGGGTAGTCAACGGGCGCTAGCTGCTCCTGGCGCCAGCGCAGGTGCTGCTCGTGCCGCTCCTTGAACTCGGGCAGCACCTTGGTCCCGAAGCGGTAGAGGGAGTCCATGATGTCCTCGTGCTTGCGAGCGCCGCACTGGGCCACGAACAGCATCACGTCCAGGTGGGCCTCCTCGTAGCGCAACAGGGTCTCGCGAATGAACTCGGGGGTGCCGATGCAGCCGCCCCGCTGGGCGGCCCGCCATAGGGCGCGGCCCACCTCGTCCTTGGGCTCCTCGCCGAAGCCGCCGCGGTAGCCGGCGAAGCCCCGGAACCACTCGGCCAGCCCTCCCCAGCGCTGCTCCGGCGGCGTGTCCTTGAACTGGCGGTAGAGGTTCACCTGGCCGGGGCGATGGCTGCCGCCGGTGAAGGGGCTGTAGTAATAGCCCAGGGAGTAGGAGAAGAACTGGGCACCCTCCAGCCCCTTGGCGATGGCCTCCTCGTCGCTATCGAAGCAGGAGAGCACCGACAGGACGGCCAGGGCCGGGTTGATGGCCTTGCCGATGGGGAAGCATTCCTCGCGGATGAGGCGATAGTACTCCTGGACCCGCTCCCTGGCCTCCTCCGGCGTCTCGAAGCCGAAGCCCAGGGAGCCGATGCCCAGCCGCGCCGCCACCATGGTCGTCTCGCGGCGGGAGGCGGCCACCCAGACCGGCGGGTGGGGCTTCTGCAGGGGCTTGGGGATGACGTTGCGGGAGGGCATGGCGAAGTAGTTGCCCTCGTAGCCGGGGTAGGGCACCTCGGTCATCATGCGCAGGCACTCGCGGGTGGCCTCCTCCCACATCATCTTCTTCTCTTCGCGGCGGACGCCGAAGCCGCCCATCTCCATCTCGGAGGAGGACTCGCCGGTGCCGAACTCGACGCGGCCGTCGGAGACCAGGTCCAGCATGGCGATGCGCTCGGCCACCCGCGCCGGGTGGTTGTAGGGCGGGGGCATGAGGACGATGCCGTGGCCCAGCCGCATGTTCTTGGTGCGCTGGCTGGCTGCGGCCAGGAAGACCTCCGGCGCCGAGGAGTGAGAGTATTCCTCCAGGAAGTGGTGCTCCACGATGAAGATGTAGTCGAAGCCCAGCTTATCGGCCAGCTCGATCTGCTCCAGGGCCTCCTTGACGATGCGGTGCTCCTGGTCGGGAAACCACTGGTCGGCGTCGTAGGGCTTGGGGAGCTGCAACTCGTAGAACAGACCGAACTTCATCTCCTGTACCCCCGTCCTCGGCCCGCCTTTCTCCTAGCGAGCGCTCAGGCTGTGCACTGGCATTATGGCCCATAGGGTCGGCAGTTGACAAGGACTCCTCTAAGGCCTACGTCGTTGCCGATAGGTGGGCCCTTGGTCCCTCGGGCTGCCTGCCCGGAGTGGGCCGGGGCCTCTCAGGCTTTCAGTCGGTAACCCGGGCCCCGCATAGTCGTGGTCGTCGGAGAGGGCGCCGACCGAGTTCGCGGGCTACTCCTTCGGTGCCCGCCTCTCGCGCCTGGTCTGGGAGCACTTCGTTTCCGAATACGGGCTGGCCCGCTAGCCTGCTAGGCCGAGGGCTGACGGGGCGAAGGGCGCCACCGCACCGGCTGGGGCTGGCCCAGGCGGTTGCGCAGGACGCCGATGCCCGAGACCTCCAGCTCCACCACGTCGCCCGGGCTGAGAAAGCGTCCCAGCTCCAGGCCGCAACCTCGGCCTACGGTGCCGGAGCCGATGAGGTCGCCGGGGTGCAGCTCCTCGCCCCAGGAGATGTAGGCCAGGATCTCCTCGGGCCGCCACATGATGGTGCCCGAGGAGCCTCGCGACCACTCTTCGCCGTTGACCCGCGCCACCATCTCCAGGGACATCACGTCCAGCTCGTCCACCGTCACGATCCACGGCCCCACGGCGGTAGCGAAGTCCTTGCCCTTGGCCGGCCCCAGGCCGCCCCCCATTTCCTGCCCCTGGATGTCGCGGGCGCTGAAGTCGTTGAAGATGGTGACGCCGAACAGGCAGCCTCGGGCCTCCTCGGGAGTCAGGTCTCGTCCGCTCCTGCCCACCACGAAGCCCAGCTCCAGCTCGTAGTCCATGGCCTGAGTGTAGCCGGGCCACGGCACCTCCCATTCGTGGCCGATGAGGCTGTGAGGATTCCCCTTGTAATAGATGGGGAGCTGGTAGAAGACCGGGGGAACGGAGCGCCCCAGCCGCGCCGACGAGTTCACCATGTGCTCCTCGAAGGCCAGACAGTCGCGCATCACCGGCGGGTCGATGGCCGGCAGCCAGCGCAGCCCCTCCAGCGGGAGGGAGGCATCGCCCCGGTCGGCATCCGCCGCCCTTTCTGCCGCCTCCAGGAACTGGTCTCCCAGGGCGATGGCCGCCGCCATGCTGCCCGGAAAGAGCGCTCGGGCCAGGCGGCGAGCGGCCTCGGGGGCCGCCCCCCGACGTTCGAGCCGCAGCCTCTCGGCAGCAGCCAGGTCGATGGCCCTCCCCTCGTCCGGCAGGGCCAGCACCAGGCGCGCCTCGGGGCCGTCGGGCCCCTGGACGGAGATGCGTCCCAGCTTCATGCCAGACTCCTCAATGGCTGTCCCAGGTATTGCTGCATCTGGGCGACGATGGCCGGCGTGTCCAGGGGGTGGCAGGGCGGCTCCCCCCTCAGCTCCGAGAAGGCGCGAGCGAGGTTGCCGACGATGCGCTCCCGCTCGCCCCACTCGGCGTAGGGGCCCAGGTCTATCTGCCGCGCCGCCTCCAGCGGGTCGGTGATGCCGGCCCGCAAGGCCTCCCTGGCCCTTTCCTGTAAGAAGCGCAGATAGCCCTCCACCTCGCCGAAGGCCTCGGGGCCACAGACCGGGCCATGACCGGGGACCACTACCTCCGGCCCCAGCTCCCTCAGCCTGTCCAGGGTCTCGAAGTAATGGCCGATACACCCTTCCAGCACGAACGGGGTGCAGCCCTTGAAGACTACGTCGCCGGCGAAGAGCACTCGCCGCTCAGGCACCCAGACCACGACGTCGTTGCTGGTGTGGGCCGGCCCGACGTAGATCACTTCCAGCCGCAGGTCGTCGGCCCAGAGGGTGATGCTGTCCTGGAACGTGACGAAGGGCGGGTCCACCTCCAAGTCGCCCCACTCCACCCCCTGGACCAGGGCCGTCACCCGCAGCCCTACCTCCAGGACGTGCCGCCGACACAGCTCGTGGGCGATGATGGCTGCCCCGGGGAAGCGATAGTTGCCGAAGGTGTGGTCGCCGTGGTGGTGGGTGTTGACCAGGGCTCGCACCGGCGCCCGGCTGATGCGTCCTATCGCCTCCGCCAGCGCCTGTGTACGGGCGGCGGTGGCGCAGGCGTCCACGGCGATGACGCCCCTTCGGCCGACGATGAAGCCAGTGTTGTTGAGGAACCAGCTCCAGTCGGGCTGGAGATAGGCATAGATGCCGGGAGAGACCTCCTGCAGCTGTGGCGCTGGTGCCCTACCTGGGGTCTCGCTGGCCATTCCTTCCCTCCGCTAGCACGCCTCGGGACGAGGAGTCGACGGTCGCAAACATTATAACTGTCCACGCCCTCGCCAGCGGCCCCCCTCGGGGCCGTGCGGCGGCGATCCAGCGGGACCTTCCAACCGTGGGGAGCTTCTGGTGCGGGGTCTCATTCGCCCGATGGGGGGCGATTTCCGGGCGAGGCCCTGCCATGGCCGGGCAGGCCTTCTCGCAGGGCACCCTGACCGCCGGAGCGGCTGGCAGGAGCTGAGCGGCGGCTGCACGGCTCGGGTCGCCGAGTTACCGCGCTAGTCCACCCTCTCCCAGTGCGGGATCAGGAGGGTCTCGTCCAGCTCCGGGTCGGTGACGGGCACGAACACCGCCTGCACCCTCTGGCCGATGGCGATCTCCTCGGGCGGACAGTCGATGACGTTGCCGACGATGCGCACCTCCGGAAAGTCCTCCAGCTGGACCAGGACGATGTTGAAGGGGACCACCTCCTGCAGCACCGGCGCCGGGGCGTAATGCTGGATGGCGTAGCTGTAAATGACGCCATAGCCCTGGCTGGCCACATAGTCGAACTCGGTCCCCAGGCAGCGGTGGCACACCTCCTCGGGAGGGTGCTGCACCGTGCCGCAGGCCGAGCAGCGCTGCAGCATGATGCGGCCGCTGGTGAAGAAGGGGCGGTTCAGGGGGGTAAGGGCCGGCAGGGGCCAGCTTTCCGGCAGGTAGCGCTTCATCCCGTCCCTCCGTTCCGTTGGCTGTCGTCTCGGCCGGCGGCCACGTCTAGCGCTCCGCCGAGAGGATGGCGGCGCTGGCCGGAAGGGCGCCCGGCCCGGCCACCACCAGACTGTAGTACACGTTGTCTACTTGTGATGTGGACTCGCCCCGCACCTGGCGGACGGCCTCGTTGACCAGCTCGAAGCCGTGGATATAGGCCTCGGCCAGGTTGCCGCCGCTGGTGTTGATGGGCAGCCGGCCGTTGGGCCAGCGGATGTTGCCCGCCAGCAGCCAGTCCTCCACCTCGTCGGGGTCGGCGAAGCCCAGCTCGCATATGGCCATCACCACCATGCCGGTAAAGTTCTCGTAGAACTGGGCCACCTGCACGTCCTGGGGGCCGATGCCTGCTCTCGACCATAGCTGCCGGGCCACCACCTTCAGGTGTGCGGTGGGGAACTCGGGGTCGTTGTAGCCAGCGCCGAAGGCGCCGCCGGCTGCCCCCCGGTATTCCATCCCCTGGGCGGCGGCCCATATGTAGGCGGGCTTCTTGGGGTGGTCGCGGGCCCGGTCGGCGGAGGTGACGATGACCGCTGCCGCGCCGTCGCTTTCCTGGCAGCAATCGTAGAGGCGGAAGGGCTCCACTATCCAGCGGGAGCGCAGGTACTCCTCCTTGGTGAGGGGACGGCCATAGCGGACGGCGCGGGGGTTGCGCTGGGCGTTGTCGTAGGAGACCAGGGCGATCTCGGCCAGGGAGTTCTCGGTGATGCCGTGCTCGTACATGAAGCGCCGGGCGATGATGGCGTACCATGTGGCCGGGGCCACCACGCCGAAGGGGATGCGGAAGGCCTCGTGCCCCTCCGCCCGCATGCGTCCCCGTTCGCGGGCCTGCCCGAAGCGCCCGAACTGGCCCTGGGCCAGCCCGCGATAGCAGACCACGTAGTTGGCGTAGCCGGCGGTGACGGCGGCGTCGGCCACCGCCAGGGCGCCTGCCACGCCGTTGCCCCCTCCGTCCCAGGCCAGGCCGGAGAACCTCAGCTCCCGCACGCCCAGGGCGGTGGCCAGCCTGGTGGGGATGTTGCGGTCGTTGGCGTAGGAGACGAAGCCGTCGATGTCCTTGACGCTGATGCCGGCGTCCTCGGCCGCCCTCCTTATGGCGGTGCAGGTGAGCTGGAACTCGCTCTCGGTGGCGGCCCCCGCCTTGTAGTAGGTGGACTCGCCTATGCCCACTATGGCCGAAGTCCCGCGCATCGTAGCCTCCTTCCTCTCCCTGGCAGGGCGCTGCTGTCACGCTGGGGCGATGCCGGACGAATGGAGCTCGCGGGGCGGGCGGCGCCTGCCCCTGTCGGAGGGTGGTAACGACAGTCCACGTAGCGCAGCCTGTCTCGGTCTTGCTCCTATTTTGCCCCGCTGGGGACAGCCCTTGTCAACGATTTCGCGATCGCGCCAGAGGGGGCAGCGGCCCCCCTCCGGGCCTTCTGCTTGCCGACCGCAGCGGCGGTGACGGCTTGCCGCGGCCTCCCTTCAGCCGCCGCCGACCTGCCCGCCTGACACCGTGTCTGCCGGGAAGGCCTTGACTCCTATACGGCTTCGGCATAGAATTGCAGTTGATTGCAGTTGCATCAGCAGGGGGTGTCAGGGGCCATGGGCTGTGAAGCCGAGACCGTGCGAGCCCTCAAGAGGGCGGGACAGAAGGTCACCCCCCAGCGCATGCTCATCCTGTCGGCGCTGCGCCATGCCGGCCGCCACGTTACCGCTGCCGAGATCCTGGAGGAGGTCCGCCGTCAGTACCCGTATGTGGATGCCTCTACCGTTTACCGCACCCTCACGGCGGCCAAGGAGCTGGGCCTGGTCAGCGAGGCCCATCTGGGGGGCGAGGCCCAGTTCGAGTGGACCCGGGGCGACCGTCATCACCATCTCATCTGCCGTGGCTGTGGCCAGGTGAGCCGCCTGGACAACTCCTACCTGGACGGGCTGGCCACCGCCCTGCTGGAGGACCACGGCTTCGCCGCCGACATCGACCACTTCGCCATCTTCGGCCTCTGCGGTCGATGTCGGGGAATGCAAGACCAGTGAGGAGGCGAAAGATGCTGTCGAAGCTCCCCTATCTCCTGTGGCCGGCGCTCCTCGCCCTGTCGGCCCTCCTTCTTGCCGCCTGTGGCGGCAGCGGCATGTCCTTCGACGAGTCCAGCGGGCGTCTGAAGGTGGTAAGCAGCGTATCGCCCATCACCAGCATCGTCGAGAACATCGGCTGTGCCCGCATAGACCTGATCGGCGTCATACCCGAGGGGGAGGACTCTCACACCTACGAGCCTCCCTCCGGGGTGGCGAGGGCCCTGTCTCAGGCCGACCTCATCATCCTCAACGGCCTCTTCCTGGAGGAGCCTCTGCTGGACATGGCCGAGGCCAACAAGCGCGCCGATGCCGAGATCGTGCTTCTGGGCGACCAGGCCATCAGCCGCGATCAGTGGAAGTTCGACTTCAGCTTCCCCCGCGAGCAGGGCAAGCCCAACCCGCACCTCTGGCCCAGCGTGCGCCTGACCATGCGCTACGCCGAGCTGGTGCGAGATGCGCTGGTGCGCAAGGACCCTGCCAACCGCGACTATTACGAGGCCAATTACCAGGCCTTCCGGCAGCGCTTACAGGAGCTGGACCGGGCCATGGCCGAGGCCACGGCCACCGTCCCGCCCCAGAACCGCAAGCTGCTCACCTATCACGACTCCTGGGCCTACTGGGCCGACGATTACGGCTTCCAGGTCATCGGCGCCATTCAGCCCTCCGACTTCTCGGAGCCGTCGGCCCAGGAGGTGGCGCGGCTCATAGACCAGATACGCGAGGAGCGGGTGCCGGCCATTTTCGGGTCGGAGGTCTTCCCTAGTCGCGTCCTGAACCAGATAGCCCGCGAGACGGGCGCCAGGTATGTCACCGACCTGGCCGACGACGACCTGCCCGGCAAGCCCGGCGACCGCATGCACTCCTACATAGGGCTGATGGTTCAGAACATGAAGGCCATGATACCTGCCCTGGGCGGCGATGCCAGCGCCATGGACAGGGTCGACCCGTCCCTGGTCTGTCGCGACGGCAGCCACGCCCGCTACTGAGGCCCATGCTCCACCCCTTCCCTCACGAGCCGCGCGGCGGGACGCCCCTGGTGGAGTTCAGGGGCGTCACCTGCGGCTACGGAGGCACCCCCGTCCTGCTGGACGTCAGCACCAGCATCTGGGACGGGGAGTTCGTGGGCCTGCTGGGCCCCAGTGGGGCCGGCAAGACCACCTTCCTGCGCGCCATTCTGGGGGCCGTGGAGTTCTACCGCGGCCAGGTGCTGGTGGAGGGCAGGCCCCATGACCGCGGCCGCCGCACGGCTGGCTATGTCCCTCAGGTGGAGACGGTGGACTGGAACTTCCCGGTGACGGTGGAGCAGGTGGTGCTGATGGGCTTCGCCAGCCGGGGCTGGCGTCCCTGGCCCACCAGGGAGGAGCGGGAACGTGCCCTCGCCGTCATGGAGCGGCTGGGCATCGCCCACCTGGCGGGCAGGCACATCCGCGCCCTGTCGGGAGGACAGCAGCAGAGGGCCTTCCTGGCCCGCGCCCTGGTCGCCTCGCCCAGGCTGCTGCTGCTGGACGAGCCGACCGCCGGGGTGGATATCAAGACCAGGGACGACATCCTCCACCTGCTGCACGAGCTCAACCATGATGGCACCACCATCGTCCTCACCACCCACGAGATCAACGCCGTGGCCGCTCACCTGCCGCGGGTCATATGCCTCAACGGTCGACTGGTGGCCGACGGACCGCCTGCGCAGGTGTTCACGCCCGAGGTCATGTCCCAGACTTACGGCGCGCCCATGACGGTGGTCCACCACGAAGGGCTGGTGCTGGTGGCCGAGCGTCCCCACCGCTACTACGAAGAGCACCTCGCCCGCAGCCGTCGGGACGACCGTCAGGGGCAGGGGGGCGACGATGCTTGAGCCCTTCGCCTATGACTTTTTCGTGCGGGGCTTCATAGTCGCGGGGCTGGTGGGCGCCCTCTGCGGCCTGATGGGCGTCTACGTGGTCCTGCGGCGTATGAGCTACATCGGCCACGGCCTCTCCCATGCCATGCTGGGTGGGGCGGTGGTGAGCTACGTCATGTCCTTCAATTTCTATCTGGGTGCCGGGCTGTGGGGGTTCCTCTCGGCCTTGCTCATCAACGCCACCGTGCAGCGCCGGCGGATCCTGGGGGCCGATGCCGTCATCGGCGTCATTACCACCGCCAGCTTCGCCGTGGGGGTAGCCCTCATCAGCCGTTACCGCACCTTCACCCGCAACTTCGAGGCGGCCCTGCTGGGCGAGGTGCTGGGCATCCAGCCCCAGGACCTGCTGGCGGTGGCGGTTATGACGGGCCTGGCGCTGGTGTTCGTGCTGTTGTGCTACCGCCGGCTGCTGTTCATGACCTTCGACCCGGAGGTGGCGGCCTATTACGGGGTGCAGGTGCACTGGCTGGACGCCCTCTTTGCCCTGGCCCTGGCCGGCACCATCGTGGTGTCCATGCAGGTCATCGGCGTCACCATGCTGGTGGCGGCGCTGGTGATACCGGCTGCGACGGCCCGCCTGCTGACCGATAGCTTTCACCGGCTGGTGGTATTGTCGGTGGCCATCGGCGCCGTAGCGGGGATGGCGGGGATGTACATCAGCTACTACCTGGACATATCCTCCGGGGCCAATGTAGTGCTGGTGACCACGGCCGCCTTCGCCCTGGCCTACGCCTGGTCGGCCCTGCGCCACCGCCTGGCCGCCATCCAGGGGCTTCGCGCGCTGGACTAGCACTTCGCCGGGGCGGCGGGCCCAGGATCTCTATGCCGTGCTCCCGGGCGATGGTCGTCAGCCGCTCCCCTTCGTTCTCTTCTAGCCAGTACGCCCTCCGGGTGTCTTCCATCCGCTTCGACCTCCCCGCCGCTGCTCAGTGCCCGAATGTAGCACGCTCGGCGGCCAGGACGTCGGCCCGCTGTCGGGGCCCCCGGCCGTCGTATCGTGAGGCCGCATGAGTGGCCTGGGGCTGGGCGCATAGCCCCGGCAACCCTGGCGGAGCGTGTGCGGGCGTGACCTTCGGTGAGCGGGCGTGGGAGTCCGTTATCCTAGAAATCGGAAGGCCCGGTCGGGGAGGCGAGTGGAGTGGCGGAGCGCGTGGTGCCCGAAGGCGCCGTGGCCCTGCTGGGGGAGGTGGCCCGCACGGCCCCCAGGCTGGAGCCGGTGCCTACAGGTGTCGAGGGCCTGGACGACCTCTTCTATGTCACCGAGTGGGCCGATGGCCGCCCTGCCCAGAGACCCCTGGGAGGCATCCCCAGGTACAGCGTCCTGCAGATCACGGGCGTTTCCGACACGGGCAAGAGCCTCCTGGCCGAGCAGTATGCGTTGACCCAGGCTGCCCGGGGCGAGACCTGCTGCCTGGTCACTCTGGAGAGTCCCGCACCGTTCGCCGCCATGGGGCTCAGGCAGCGGGCCCAGGCCATGGGCATCGACTTCGAGGAGGTGCAGCAACGCATCGTCATTGTCGACGGGGCCAGCCACAGCGTCATCGCGCAGGACCTGCCCACCTTTTTCGATACCCTGGCCCATGCCATCCGCACCTACCGGGTGCGGCATGTGGTCATCGACTCCCTCACCGGCCTCTACGAGGCGCGGGAGATGCTGGCGCGGGATGTGGTGCGGCCTATCTTCAACTTCCTCAAGAAGTGGCATCAGACGGCGCTGCTCATCTCCCAGAAACGCAGCGGGCACGAGGCTATGACCGCCGAGGCAGCGGGAGGGTATGCCGTGGGCCATATCCTGGACGGCACCCTGGTGCTGGCCAAACAGACAGTCCTGAGCGCCCAGCAGGCCAGGCTCTACGGCGTCCCGCTGGGCGAGACGGTGCGGCTGTTCCGCATCGACGGATGTCGCCTTTGCGGCCACGACACCGCCACCCATGTCATGGAGATAACGCCAGCGGGGCTGGTTCGCATAGGCCCCAGGCTGTCGCAACTGGGCAAGGGAGGTGAGGCGGATGGTTGAGGTGTCGCCGCAGGTGCATGACCTGGACGACAGGGCGATGCGGGTGTTCCTGAAGGCCATCGACGTGCTGGGCGGCCCCCGTGCCCTGGTGGAGCACCGGCGCCTGACCTGGCTGCCCAGCCTCATGGAGGCGGCCTACGCCGTAGTCCTGCGCGAGGAGGGCCACAAGACGGCCGACGAGATCGCCTCCTTCCTGGGACTGAGCACGGCCAGCGTTCGTAACCTGCTGGCCGCCCAGCCGGAGGCTGTGGAGGAGCGGCTCAAGGGCGAGTTGACGGAGGAGCAGCGGGTGCATGTGGCGGGCGGCCTGGCCAAGCTGGCCTACAGGGCACTCCAGCAGGAGGGAGCGGCCTGAGGGCCCTTCTCCTCGCTATCCTGTAGAGGCTTCTGGCAGGGGCGGGGCATCTGGCCGGGGCCTCAGTCGATGACGCCCCTGGCCCGCAGCTCGGCGCGCTCGGCCTCGCTGAAGCCCAGCTCCTCCAGGACGGCCTCGTTGTCCTGTCCCGGCCTCACCAGCCAGCGCCGAGGCGTCGGGGCTTCGCCGTCTATGCGCAGGGCGGACCCCACGGCCAGCATTCGTCCGTGCACCGGGTGGTCGACCTCCTGGACCATGCCCCGCTCCCTCAGCTGGGGGTCGTCGGTCGCCTCGGCCACCGAGTTGACGGGGGAGAAGCAGACGTCGGCCTCCGCCAGCAGCTGGGCCCACTCCTCTCGCGTGCGGGAGCGGAAGAGCTTCCGGAACTCGTTGCGTACCCTGCGCCGCGACTCCACGGACCACTGCTTGTCGGCCAGGTCGGGGCGGCCCAAGGCGCGGCACAGGTTCTGGTAGAACCACGGCTCGACGGCGCCGATGGCGATGTGCCCTCCGTCCTTGGTGCGGTAGACGTTGTACCAGGGCCAGAAGCCGGAGGTGACGGTGGAGCCCCGCTTGGGCTCCACTCCGGACTCGAAGAAGTGGTTGATGACCGACGACGAGAGGTCGAACACGGCATCGGTGACGGACACGTCGCAGTAGCACCCCTGGCCGGTGACCTCGCGGCGCAGCAGGCCGGCCAGGACATGGATCACCGCCATCAGCCCGCCGGCGGCGTAGTCGGCCACGGCGATGCCGGGGATGGCCGGCTCGCCCCCTTCCCTGCCGTTGAGGCCCAGGAAGCCGCTCACGGCCAGGTAATTGATGTCGTGCCCGGCGCGTCGGGCATAAGGCCCCGTCTGTCCGTAGCCGGTCACCGATACGTAGACGATGTCGGGCTTGATGGCGCGGACGGCCTCGTAGTCGACGCCGAGCCTCTGGGCCACCCCGGGCCGGAACCCCTCCTGGACGACGTCGGCGGTGGCCAGCAGCCTCTTGAGCACCTGCTGGCCCTCGGGGGCCTTCAGGTTCAGGGTGATGCCGCGGACGTTGCGTAGCCCCAGCTCCCGCACCCGCTTGGGCGCCTTGTGAAATCGCATCGGTATCTCCAGTTGGTGCCTCTGCTGGCCGCGAGGCTCCATGACCTTGATAACGTCGAACCCCAAGTCTCCCAGGATGCGGGCGGCATAGCTGCCGGGGCCGTAGAAGGTCAGGTCTATGACCCGGTAGCGCTTTCCCAGCATGGGCTGGCATCCTCCGCTGGCATGCTGAACAGCGTGTCGACACCCCACTATAGGGGCGGAGCGGGCGGCAGAGTCAAGGCGGTGGGGCGGTACCGCGGGCGGCTGGCGTCGCCTTGCAGGGCGGGGGCGCCTTTGCTAATATCCCATCTGGGTGGGGCTGTAGCTCAGCTGGGAGAGCGCCTCAATGGCATTGAGGAGGTCAGGGGTTCGAGTCCCCTCAGCTCCACCAAAGACGCGGCCGATGGAGGGGCCCCCCGCTCAGCGGGGGGCCTAAAGGTGTTGGTGGACTAGTGCCGCTGGATGAGCAGCTGGCCCTGGTGGGAAGGCTCGCCTTCGCTGCCGTTCTGGGGGCCTTCATCGGCCTGCAGCGGGAGCTGCAGGGCTACCCGGCCGGCATCCGCACCCTGGCCCTGGTGGCCCTGGGATCGGCCCTGTTCACCGAGGTCTCGCGCCTCCTGGCGGGCGATGACCGGGTGGCGGCGGGAATCGTCACGGGCATCGGTTTCCTGGGGGCAGGGGTCATCTTCCGTGAGGGCTACACGGTGAAGGGCATCACCACCGCCGCCAGCATCTGGGCCGCGGCCGGCATCGGCATGGCCGCCGCCATCGAGCTCTACCTGGTGGCCGGGCTGGGTGCCCTGACGGTGGTGACGGTGCTGGGTGCCCGGCCCCTGACCCGTCGCATGGACGCCTTTCTGCGCCGCTTCTTCAGCGAGGAGGCAGCAGCCGGAGAGCCTCCCGGTCTGGGGCGAACCGAACCGCGCCAGTAGCATGTCGTGCTGAGGATGGGCCATGGCTGAGCGCTACAACCCCCGCCAGATCGAGCGCAAGTGGCAGGAGCGCTGGGAGCGGGACGGCCTCTACCGCACCCCTGACGACTCGCCCCTGCCCAAGTTCTATTTCCTGACCATGCTCCCCTACACTTCGGGCGACCTGCACATAGGCCATTGGTACGCCATGGCCCCGTCCGACGCTGCTGCCCGCTACCGGCGCATGCGAGGCTACAACGTCCTCTTCCCCATGGGCTTCGACGCCTTCGGCCTGCCGGCCGAGAACGCTGCCATCAAGCACGGCATCCACCCTAAGAAGTGGACCTACGACAACATCGAGCGCATGCGCCGGCAGCTCAAGAGCATGGGGGCCATGTTCGACTGGTCGCGGGAGGTCATCACCTGCGACCCCGAGTACTACCGCTGGAACCAGTGGTTCTTCCTGAAGATGTACGAGCGGGGGCTGGCCTACCGCGCCCTGGCACCGGCCAACTGGTGCCCCTCCTGCCAGACAGTGCTGGCCAACGAGCAGGTGCTGCCCGACGGCACCTGCGAGCGCTGCGGCACCGCCGTCACCCACCGTGACCTGGAGCAGTGGTTCTTCCGCATCACCGCCTACGCCGAGGAGCTGCTGGATCACTCGAAGATCCAGTGGCCCGAGCCGGTGGTGACCATGCAGAAGAACTGGATCGGCCGCTCGGAGGGCGTGGAGATCGCCTTCGGCCTCGAGGTGCCCGGAGTGGAGGAGAAGGAGATACGGGTCTTCACCACCCGCCCGGACACGATCTACGGCGTCACCTTCATGGTGCTGGCCCCGGAGCATCCCCTGGTGCCCAGGATCACGGCCCCCGAGCGCAGGCGAGAGGTGGAGGAATACATCGAGCAGGCCCGTCGCCAGACGGAGGTCCAGCGCCTCTCCACGGCCCGGGAGAAGACGGGGGTCTTCACCGGCGCCTACTGCCGCAACCTGCTGTCGGGGGAGCTGGTGCCCATCTTCATCGCCGACTACGCCCTCATGTGGTACGGCACCGGCGCCGTTATGGGGGTGCCCGCCCATGATCAGCGGGACTTCGAGTTCGCCCGGAAGTTTGGCCTGCCGGTGAAGGTGGTGGTGGCGCCGCCAGATTGGGACGGCTCCCCCCTCGAGGAGGCCTACGAAGGCCCGGGCACCATGGTGGACTCGGGCCCCTTCACCGGTCTGCCCTCGGAGGAGGGCAAGGCAGCGGTGGCCCGCTACGTGGAGGAGAAGGGATGGGGCCGCCGCCGCGTCATGTACCGCATGCGCGACTGGCTGATCTCGCGCCAGCGTTACTGGGGCACGCCCATACCCATCGTCTACTGCGACGCGTGCGGCACCGTGCCAGTTCCCGAGGAGCAGCTGCCCATCGTCCTGCCCGAGGACGTGGACTTCCGCCCCACAGGCGAGTCGCCGCTAGCGCGCCACGAGGGCTTCGTCAACACCGCCTGCCCCCGCTGCGGTCGTCCCGCCCGGCGCGAGACGGACACCATGGACACCTTCATGGACTCCAACTGGTATTTCATGCGCTACCTCAGCCCCCATTACGACAAAGGCCCCTTCGACCCGGAGCTGGGCCGCAAGTGGCTGCCGGTAGACCAGTACACGGGCGGGGCGGAGCATGCCGTCATGCACCTGCTGTATGCCCGCTTCTTCTGGAAAGTCTGCCGCGACCTGGGCCTGGTGGAGGGGGATGAGCCGTTCCTGCGCCTCTTCAACCAGGGACAGATCCTGGGGCCCGACGGGCAGCGCATGAGCAAGTCCCGCGGCAACGTGGTGGCCCCCGACGAGCAGGTGGAGCGCTGGGGAACGGACACCTTCCGCTGCTACCTGATGTTCCTGGGGCCGTGGGAGCACGGCGGCCCCTTCACCTTCCAGGGCATTCAGGGCATATGGCGCTGGCTGAACCGCGTCTGGAACATCGCCCTGGCCAGCCCCCAGGTGGACGAGGCCGTCGACCCCCTGCCTCTGCGCAAACGGCTGCACAGCACCATCCAGCGGGCCACCGAGGACATGGAGAAGTTCCGCTTCAACACCCTGATTGCGGCCCTGATGGAGCTGACCAACGACCTGCAGAGGGCGCTGCAGTCGGGCCCGGTGCACCCCGGGGCCTGGAACGAAGCGGTGGACTCGCTCCTGCTGATGCTCGCGCCCCTCGCCCCCCACATATCCGAAGAGCTCTGGGAGCGGCGCGGCCGCCCGTACAGCATTCATCAGCAGTCGTGGCCTTCCTACGACCCCGAGCTGGCCCGGCCGGAAGAGGTGACGCTGGTGATCCAGGTCAATGGCCGCCTGCGCGATCGACTGACGGTGCCGGCCGACATCTCGGAGGAGGAGGCCAAGCAGCTGGCCCTGGGCAGCGAGCGGGTTCGGCCCCACATCGACGGGCGGCCCATCCGTCGCATTGTGTATGTGCCGGGGAAGCTGGTGAACATCGTGGTGGGCTAGGGTGCCCAGGGTTCAGGCCCGCAGGCTCATCCCTGCCCCCTTGCCATCGGTGTGGGAGGCCATAGCCGACCTGGAGGGGGCGCCCCGCTGGAACAAGGCCTGGGCCAGGGTGTGCCTCGTGTCGGGGCCGGCGGGCGAGGGCGCCGTGCTGCGAGCCGAGGACGAGGAGGGGCGGGCGAGCGAGCTGCAGGTGGGCGCCTGGGAGCCCCAGCGCCGCGTCGCTTTTCTGCCCAGGCCGTCGCCGGAAGAAGACATGGACCGCTACTGGCTGTTGCTGGAGGGGCAGGCCATTACCCTGGAGCCTGTGGGGGAGGATGCCACCCTGGTGACCATCGAGGCGCGGGCCCGTGCCCGCGGCCTCATGGGGCTGGTGGTGGGCTGGCTGCTATGGCCCGGCTATCAGCGGCGGGGCCTGGTGGCCGCCCTGGACGGGCTGGAGGCCCTTTTCAGGCCGGCCGAGGGCTAGTCCTGCCAGCCGTGGCGCTGCTCGAGGGCCTGGATGCCGCGCCGGACCTGGTGCAGCAGTTGGTCCAGGCTCTCCTCCAGCCGCTGCAGGGCCTTTAGGGCGTAGGCGTCGGCCTCCTCCATCTGTTGTTTGGCGGCGGCCTCGGCCTCGTCCAGGCGAGCGCGGGCCTGGGCCTCGGCGTCGCGCAGCAGGGCCTCGGCCCTCTCCTGAGCCTCCCGCAGGATCTGCTCGGCCCTGGCCTCGGCGGCCCTGACCACCTCTGTCTCGGAGAGGCGTCGCTCCAGCTCCTGGTGGGCCTGGGCCAGGATGCGGGCCGCCTCCTGCTGGGCCTGCTCCAGGATCTCGTCCCGCCGCTGGATTATCTCAGAGGCCTGGTAGACCTCGGCCGGCAGGGCTACCCGCAGCCTGTCCACCAGGTCCAGCAGGCGCTGTCGGGCCAGCACCACCGACCCGCCCACGGGGAGACGACGGGCCTCGCCCACCATCTCTTCCAGGCGGTCGATGAGGTGCAGGGCGTCGATTATCCCACCTCCCTAGCCGCCGAACTTGCGACGCAAGGCCTCGGCCACGTGGGGGGGCACCAGGCCCGAGACGTCGTAGCCCAGGCTGGCCACCTCGCGGATGCGGTGACCGCTCACGAACAGGTGCTCCAGGCTGGCCATGAGGAAGACAGATTCCAGTTCCGGGGCCATGCGCTTGTTCATGAGGGCCATGTCGAACTCGGCCTCGAAGTCGGTGACGGCGCGGATGCCCCGCACCAGCACCTTGGCCCCCTCCTGACGGGCGAAGTCCACCGTCAGCCCGCTGAAAGGCTTCACCTCCACATTGCCCATCTCCCGCACCGCTTCCTGGAAGAGGGCCACTCGCTCCTCAGTGGTGAAGAGGGAGCTGTGGGCTGGAAGGTCGTAGACGGCCACCACCACCCGGTCAAAGAGGGAGGCAGCCCTGCGGGCGATGTCCAGGTGCCCGTTGGTAACGGGGTCGAAGCGGCCGGGATAGACGGCTGTGACCAACTCGCACCTCCTACCTGTAGAAAGATAGGGCGCTGTCGCCGTGGCGCAGCGTCTTTACCAGCTCCAGAGGCCCCAACCGTAGGGGCGGTGCTGTGCGGGCGCTGTGCTCCAGCACCAGGACGGTGCGTCCCGCCTCCACCAGGTGAGAGGTGGCGACCCGCTCCAGGGCGGCCAGGGCCGTGGCGTCGCCATAGGGTGGGTCGGCCAGGACGAGGGTGTAAGGCCCCCGCAGCCGCTCCGGTGCCCTCTCCACCGGGAGGCAGTGGACGGCGGCCTGGGCGGCGAGGCCGGTGGCCTCCAGGTTGCGGCGGACCTGCCGACAGGCGGCGGCGCTCTGGTCCACGAAGTCGCACCAGTTCGCCCCCCGCGACAGGGCCTCTATGCCCAGGGCACCGGAGCCGGCATAGAGGTCTAGCACCCGCGACAGATCGGCCCCCAGGGACTGGAGGGCCGAGAAGAGGGCGGCCCGCACTCGCCCCGAGGAGGGGCGCGCGCCGGGCGGCCCCCTTAGCTCCCTGCCTTTGGCCCGACCGGCAGTGATCCTCATGCCCGCCCTTAGTCTAATACGGGCTGAAGGAGGGTGTAGGCCGAGGAGGTGGAAGTGGGGGTCGGGGTGGCTGTGGGCGACGGGACGGGACGCTCGGGTGTGGGCCTAGGCGTCGGGGTCGGTGTGGGCGTCGGAGTGGGAGTAGGGATGGGGGTCGGACTGGGGCGCGGCGTCGGCGTGGGTGTGGGGGCGGGCGTCCGGCCGGGCGTGGGGCTGGGGGTGGGGGTCGGTGTGGGCGTCGGCTCCGGCGTGACGGCCAGGGTCAGACGACGGCCGAAGCGCTCCACGCCGTCGCTCACCACCAGCTCCACCTGATAGGTGCCGCCCCGCTCGGGCGCTGTCCAGGTAGTGGCAGCACCCTCCGCCGGCGATAGCCGGCCGTCGCTGGCCGACCAGCGGGCCACCAGGGCGTTGCCGTTGGGTCGCAGCAGGGGCGGGGCGCCCGTCTCCACCAGGGTGCGGATGGCCGGCCAGATGTCGGCCACGTCGGCCCCGGCCGAGGCGTCGGCCACCGCCACCCCGCCCAGGCGGAAGGCCGTCACCAGCTCCAGCTTGAAGCCGGCGCTGAAGACGTTCTCGATGAACACCGTGTCGCCTCCGCCCTGCAGGGCGAAGGTGACAGCCGCTGCGTCACTGCTCCAGACGATGCCACCCCCCGCCAGATTGGGTGCTTCCAGACGCACCCCCGTGCCCGGCCGTATCTCCCCCTCCGGCGTGCGGCGGACCTCCAGGGCCAGGGACATGGCCTGACGATAGCCGATGGGCTGGGAGCCGTTGACATTGCGGCGCTGGCTGTAGGGGCTGAGCACCAGGAACAGCTTGGACGGCTCCACCTGGGAGGTGGCGAACTGCAGCGCCTGTGCCATGTCCTCGCGGTAAGAGAGGGGGTCTGGCGAGGGGAGCACCCTCACCATGTCGGCCGCCTGTCCCAGCGCCCGCCAGTCCAGCGTCTGGCGGCCTGCCGGGGCGGGCAGCGTGAGGGACAGCTTGCGGCCTCTCTGGTGCAGGCGGTCGGCCAGCTCCCGCACCATCTGCTGGAACGACACCCACAGGCGGGCGTCCACCTGGGTGTATTCCAGGTCTATGCCCGCCAGCCCCTGCTCTTCCACCAGGCGGACGATGTTTTCCACGTGGGCCTGGCGACGGGCGGGATCGGCCAGGATGGAGTTCACGTTCTGGACAGCGGGGCCTTCGCTGCCCACCACGGTGGGCATCAGCTCCTGCCCCGCTCTCAGCTCTGGCCGGCTGAGGGAGCCCTCCAGGGAGCCGTCCTCGCGGGGTCGAAAGTCCCTGGGGCTGACGATGGCGGCCAGGTCGCGAGCGGCCGGCGCCAGGGCCGAGCGGCTGGGGATGGAGGCGATGACGCGCAGGGAGCCGCCGGCGCCGCCCGTCAGCACCGCCAGGTTGCGGGGCAGGGGCGGCGGGAACTCGCCGCAGGCCACCAGCGGCCCGGATGGTATTCCCCCGCTGGGCTGGCAGCTGCCCCGCTGGAAGTCCTCGGCCGAGACCACGGCTGCCGGCCCCAGCCGCCGCCACTGGCCGTCGGCGTAGGTCCAGAAGCTCAGCTCCTGCCCCTGGCGGAAGCCCTGGGCCAGGGGGAGACCCAGCCGCACGGGACGGTCGGGCTCCCGGCGCACGTCGAACACCAGGTAGTTGCGGCTGGCCATGGTGAGGCCCGCCGGCAGGGGCGGGGGCTGCCTGGAGCGGGCGACGATGCCTGCCGCCACCTCCTCGTCCCCTCCCATGCAGGAGAAGGCTGCCACCACTGCCAGCACCGTCACCAGGATGAGGCCCAGGACGCCGCCGACGATGTAAGGGGCAGGGTCGCGGCTGGCCCGGGCCGCGGGCGGCGGCGGAGGCGCCCCCGTCGGGGGTCGAGGGGGCAAAGGCCTCCCCCACACGATGCGACGCTGTGGGGGACGACGAGAGAGCCTGTCGGGCCTCATGGGTCCCATAACGGCTTCCTGTGCGAAGCGCAGCCCTCGGCCCGGCGCCCCAATTATGTCATAGGCGATTCTATCATGGGCGTCGTGCCCTCGGCAAAGGCCGTCGCCCTTGACCGTGGAGGCCGCCCCTGGGCATGATAGGCCCGAACCATGCGTCCCCGCCCCGCCTCGATGGAGCTGGTGGACGAGGCCGTCCGCCTGGTCACCCGCTCGCTGGCCCGGCACGGACTGGAGGCCCGTACCCTGGCCCCCGGCCTCCTCGCAGTCCGATGGCCCGACGGCCGCGAGGGGCTGGCGAGGGTTCTGTCCCGCCCCGGCCCTCACCGTCGCGGCGGGCGCGGCGCCCTGGGCATGCACTGGCTGCTGCCACCGGGTGCTGAGGAGCTGGTGGCCTTGGCCGACCTGGGACGGGGACTCGTCTGGCTCCTGACCAGGGACCAGTTCCAGGCCCGCGCCCGTCCCCAGCGAGGCGGCCGTTTCCACCTGGACTGGCTGGTGCTGCCCCTGGGGCCTTCCTCTCTGCCCGCCGAGGAGGAGTTCGAGGCCTTCCTGCTGGGGCGAGAGGGTGCCCCTCATCCTGTCGTCGGAGGTGCGTCGCCATGATGGCCCTAGAAGGCATCCGCGTCCTGGACCTGAGCCGTCTGGCTCCCGGCCCCTTCTGCACCATGCTGCTGGCCGACTTCGGGGCCGACGTCATCGTGGTGGAGGCGCCTCCCGGTGCGGCCCGCGTCAGCGAGATGGAGCGTCCGGAGGCCCGTGCCCTGAACCCCCTCAACCGCAACAAGCGCTCCATCGCCATCAACCTGCGTCAGCCGGAGGGTCGGGAGGCCTTCTACCGCCTGGCCAGGACGGCCGATGTGGTGGTTGAGGGCTTTCGCCCCGGTGTGGTGAAGCGGCTGGGAGTGGACTACGAGACCCTCTCCCGCCTGAACCCGCGCCTGGTCTACTGCTCCCTTTCGGGCTACGGGCAGGACGGCCCCTATGCCTCTCTGGTGGGCCACGACATAAACTACATCAGCGTCGGCGGTGCCCTGGGCCTTACGGGGTGGCCGGGGCAGCCGCCCGCCATCCCCATGAACATCATCGCCGACTTCGCTGGCGGGGGCCTGTACGCCGCCTTCGCCATCTGCCTGGCCCTGCTGGCGAGGGAACGCACCGGTCGCGGTCAGTACATAGACATGGCCATGAGCGACGGCGTCACCTCCCTCCTCACCTGGGTGGCCAGCCGCTACCTGGCGACGGGGCAGGTGCCCAGGCCGGGGGAGGACATGCTCAACGGCGGCGTCCCCTTCTACAACGTGTATCGCTGCGCCGACGGCCGCTACATCAGCATCGGCTGTCTGGAGCCTTACTTCTGGGAGGCCCTCTGCCGCGTCCTGGGGGCCGAGGAGTTCATTCCCCACCAGTGGGACCGTCAGCGCTATCCGGAGATGTTCGAATTCTTCCGCCGCCGCTTCCAGGAGCGGACACGGGACGAGTGGTTCCAGGAGCTGCGCCAGCACGAGATCTGCGTGGCACCGGTCTATTCCCTGGACGAGGTGTTCGCCGATCCTCATGTCCTTCAGCGAAGGATGCTGGCCGAGGTCCAGCACCCGCAGATGGGCACCGTGAGGCAGGTGGGCATCGGGGCCAAGCTTTCGGAGACCCCGGGCTCCATCCGCACCCTGGGGCCGCGGCTGGGGGAGCACACCGACGAGGTGCTGAGGGAGGCGGGATACAGCGAGGCCGAGGTCGCGGCCCTGCGCCAGGCGGGCGCTGTGGCCTAGGCCGTCGGGCCGCCCGCCCGCGGCCACCGCCATGAAGGTCTCCCAGTTCCTGGAGCTGGTGCGGGCCGAACTGCCCGTCCTCTTGCCCGAGTCTCTGCGAGACTTCCGCTGGCGGCAGGCCCCCAGCCTGCTGCAGGTCTACTACTGGTATCCGGCGGTGCACTACGAGCTGTGGCTGCAGCGACGCCAGGGCCTGGCGGAGGTGGGCCTCCATTTCGAGGGGGAGCGCGAGCACAACTATCGCTGGGCCGCGGCCCTGGCCCAGGAGATGCCGAGGGTGCTGGCCGTCCTGGGGCGGCCGGCCGAGCTGGAGGAGTGGACCGGATGGTGGACGCGCCTGCACTACACCGTGCCCCTGGCGCCGCTGGACGAGGACTTCGCTCGCGAGTGTGCGCGTCATCTCGCAGGCCTGGTGGACGCCCTGCAGCCCTTGCTGGAGGAACTGAGGCGGGAGCACGGCATCCCCGAAAGCCGTCCCACTGGCCCGCCCCGACAGCGGCGCCACCGCTCAGCCCCTGGCCGCTGACCAGGGCCCGTGGCCATCGTGGCCGGGCCGGCGGCGCCCGTCAGGTGGTAGCATAGCCTCGGGCCCTTCAGCCATCCGAGACCTTCGTCCCCCTGCTGCCAGGGTCCCGCATCCATGTCCGATACGGGGCTGGTCGGTCTTCTGGCCGTCGTGCTGGCGGCGGCCCTGGCCGGCGGCACTGTGGCCCACCTGGTGGGCCTGCCGCCGGTGCTGGGCTATTTGCTGGCCGGCCTGCTGCTGGGGCCTTACACCCCGGGGCCGGTGGCCGAGGTCGAGCAGGTCCAGCGACTGGCCGATGTAGGGGTGGCGCTGCTCATGTTCGGCCTGGGCCTGCAGCTGAGCCTGCGAGGCCTGCGGGAGGTCGGCTCCGTGGCTATCGGCGGGGGGCTGCTACAGGTGGGCGTCGTCATCGGCCTGGGGATGCTGCTGGGGCGCCTCTTCGACCTGGGGCTGAAGCAGTCCCTGGTGGCCGGGTGGGCGCTGGCCAGCTCCAGCACCACCATCGCGCTGCGGTTGCTGGAGGACCGGGGCGAGGTGGAGAGCGTGCACGGCAGGGTGGCGGCCGGGGTATCCATGGTCCAGGACCTGAGCCTGGTGCCGCTGCTGGTGGCCATGCCTGCGCTGGGCGGCGACGGCGGCTCCCTGGGCGTCACCCTGGCCATGACGGTGGGCAAGGCGGCCGCCTTTCTGGTCGGGACTTACCTCCTGGCCACCCGCGTCGTGCCGAGGGCCATGTCGCTGCTGGTGGGGCGCCGCTCCCGCGAGATGTTCCTGCTGGGCACCGTGGTGCTGGCACTGGGGGGCACCGCCCTGGGTGCCCTGACGGGCCTCTCGCCCGCCTTCGGCGCCTTCCTGGCGGGGCTAGTCCTGGCGGAGTCGGATCACGCCCAGCAGGGGCTGGCGGAGCTGCTGCCCCTGCGCAACGTCTTTGCCGCCCTGTTCTTCGTGGCCATGGGGATGCTGATGGACCCTCGCACCCTGGCGGAGGCGCCGGCGGAGCTGGCCGCTTTCACTCTTCTGGGGAGCCTGGCCAAGCTGGTCCTGGTGGGTGGCCTGGCGCTGGCCTTCGGCTACCTGCCCCGCACCGCTTTCCTCTCCGGGCTGCTGCTGGCCCAGACGGGCGAGTTCGCCTTCCTGGCTGTGTCGGTGGCCGGCGACGAGGGAGTGCTGGACGACAGGACTGCCTCGGCGCTGGTCGGTTCGGCGTTCATCAGCCTGCTGCTGGCGCCCCTGGCCCTGCGCTGGGGCGTCTCCTGGGCCGACGTCCTTTTCCGCTCGTCCACGCCGGTCCAGGTGCAGCTGCCAGCCGGCGAGCCGCTGGTCAACCACGTGGTAGTGTGCGGCCTGGGGGAGGCCGGGGCCGAGCTGGTGACGGCCCTGCGTCGTCGGGGCTTCCGCTGCGTCGTCATCGAGCAGGACCCGGCGGCCGTGCGCTGGCTGCAGCAGCAGGGGGTGCCTTACGTCCACGGCGAGCCGTCCAGCCCCCTGGTGCTGGAGCAGGCCCAGCTGCAGCGGGCGCGGGTGCTGGCGGTGACCCAGGCCGACCCGGCCTCGACCGAAGCCGTGGTGGCGGCTGCCAGGAAGCTGGCGCCGCAGGTGGACGTCATCGCTCGTGGGGCTGGGCCCGAGAGCCACCGACGGCTGCGGGGGCTCGGAGCCGACGAGGTGGTGCACCCCGGCTTCGAGGCCGGCCTGGAGTTCGTGCGCCACACCCTGCACCGGCTGGGGGTCTCCTCGGCCGAGGTGCAGGCCTATCTGCAGCGCCGCCGCCGCGACTACTACGTCAGCGAATAGGCCCCGGCCGCTTGTCCCTCGACCGGGGTGGCGGGACATATACTCATGGCAGGAGGCAGGCCATGGAAGTCCGCTCCAGACGCCCGAGCGAGAGAGGCTCGAACGAGACCTTCAGCGGCGAGGTGTGGGTAGACGTGCTGGTGGGCGAAGGCGACTACCAGCGGATGCGCGTCATCCTGGTGCGCTTCGCCCCGGGTGCCCGCACCGCCTGGCACTCTCATCCCCGCGGCCAGACGTTCTACGTGCTGGAGGGACGCGGGCTGGCGCAGGCCCGCGGCGGCCCGGTCGTCGAGGTGCGGGCCGGCGACGTAGTCCATACGCCGCCGGGCGAGGAGCACTGGCACGGCGCCGCCCCGGATCACTTCATGGCCCACATCGCCATGTGGGAAGTGGACGACGAGGGCAGGGGCGCCATCTGGGGCGCTCACGTGACCGACGCTGAATATCGGGGGCAGGTGGGCGGCGGCTGAGAAGGCCAGGCTCAGGCCAGGCGCAGGCCGGGCCGCACGTCCACGTCCAGGGGCGCTTCCTCGCCGAAGAGGGTCAGGCGGTAATAGCCGCAGGCAGCCACCATCGCCCCGTTGTCAGTGCAGAGGGAGGGGGGAGGCACCCGCACCGGCAGGGTACAGCGACGGGAAAGCTCCTCCCGCAACAGGCGGTTGGCGGCAACTCCACCGACCAGCATCACCTCGGCGGCCTCGTGCTCCTGGGCCGCCCGCACCACCTTCTCCACCAGGGCGTCCACCACCGCCTCCTGGAAGGCGGCGGCCACCTCCGGTGGGGGAGGCACCTCGCCGTGCTCGCCCTGGAGCAGACGCAGGACGTGGGTCTTGAGGCCGCTGAAGCTGAAGTCGTAGGCTCCCCGCGTGCGGGCGCGGGGCAGGCGCAGGCGACTGCGCCCGCTGGCGGCCGCCGCCCGCTCGATGGCCGGGCCGCCGGGAAATCCCAGGCCCAGCAAGCGGGCTACTTTGTCGAACGCCTCGCCGGCAGCATCGTCCAGCGTCCCCCCCAGGCGGACGTAGCGCCCGTGATCCTCCATGAGCACCAGCTCCGTGTGGCCGCCCGAGACCACCAGGCAGAGGGCGGGGAGGCGGGGAGGCTCGCCAGGCTGCAGCCAGTTGGCGTAAATGTGGGCCTCCAGGTGGTTGACGGCCACCAGGGGCCGGCCCCAGGCGTAGGCCAGGGCCTTGGCGAGGTTCACGCCCACCAGCAGGGAGCCGGCCAGGCCCGGGCCGATGGTGACGGCCAAGGCATCCACGTCGGCGGGGCGGCATCCTGCCTGCTGGAGCGCCTCCTCCAGTACGGGCAGCAGCAGCTCCAGGTGGTGACGGGAGGCCACCTCCGGTACCACCCCTCCATAGGGGGCGTGAAAGGAGGCCTGGGAGGCCACCACGTTCGCCAGCAGGCGACGCCCGTCCTCCACCATCCCCACTGCCGTCTCGTCGCAAGAGGTCTCGATGCCCAGCACCCTCATGACGCCCTCAGGGACGACGGTCTTCCAGGGCGGCCACCAGCACGGCGCCGAACCAGGGCAGGGAGCGGACAGCCTGAAAGATGGCGGGCAAGCACTCCTCCACCGGCCCCGCCAGCAGTCCTGCCAGGGCCTGCTCTTGCAGGGCTGTCCGAAGGGGGGTGGCCGTCAGCAGCACCGCATCGCCGGGGGAAAGCTCGAGGCGCGAGAACTGGGGGTAGACGGAGTCGCCCAGGCCCAAGGGGCCCTGGGCATCGGGCAGATGAGGCTGCAGGGGGCGAAGGTGGCCCTGACGACGGGCGTAAGCCAGGGCAGGCCCTACCTGGGCCAGGTATCCCTCGTTCCCCCGCACCGCCAGGGCCGAGACGCCCACGGCCACCCATTGGTCGCGGAGGCTGCGGCTGTTCCAGCCCTTCAGGTCGGCGTGGGCCGACTGCAGCGCCCGCAGCAGTCCCCCCGTGACCGAGAGGCGATAGCGGTGGAAGGACTCCCCCACCAGGTTGGCGATGTCGTTGCAGAACTCCTCGCTGCCGGGCAGGGCCGGCTCCACTAGCAGGTAGAGGTCGCAGGGGTCGTCGCCGCCGCCCCGCTGGGGGAAGGCGCCGGTGAAGGGGCCATCCTCGAAGGTCTGGCCGGCCACAATGTTGAACTGGGCCACCCAGATGACCATACCTGCGCCTGTCGGCGATAGTGCGTTACCGAGGATACGCCTGCTGGGGCGAAAAGGCGAGAGCGTTAACCGAGGCCGGCCCCGAGAGGCGGCCGCACCCGGTAGGTGCATGCCCTCTGGCCGCGCAGGAGGCTCTGAGCCAGGCGAGTGTCCGCGCCCACCAGCAGTCGCACCAGCTCCACATGCAGGGCGCAGACGGCGGGGTCATGCTGGGCAACCCTGGTGAAGGGGCAGGTGTACTCGTCGATGAAGAACTGGTCGCCCTCCTGCCGCCATTCCACCAGGCAGCCCTGCTCCTGCATGATGCGGACCGTCTCCTCCACCCTCTCCTGGACCGGTCGTCCCTCCACGCGCGAGCGGTACTGGGCGGCCATTCGGGCCGCCACGCGCCGCAGCAACTGGTGCAGGCGCTCGTTGCCCTCGGTAGCCCGCACCTCCTCCAGCAGGGCCAGGGCCAGGTCGTCGTAGCGCTTGGGGAAGAGGGCCTCGGCCGCCTCCGTAAGGGAGTATACTAGGGTGGGACGGCCTACCCGGCCCCGCTCCTCACGGGCTGTCACCAGGCCGTCCCTCTCCAGCACCGTCAGGTGCTGTCGGATGCCCGTGGAGGTGAGGCCCAGGGCCTGGCCCAGCTCCTTGACCGTCGCTCGGCCGGCCCGCTGCAGGTAGTTGATGATGCCCTGGCGGGTGGACTGGAGAGAAAGGTTGCTGCCCATGCCAGGGAAATTATATCACTTTAGACAATTGTCTTAAATGCTTCTTTCTAAATTGAGGCTACCATGAGGGACCTGGACCCCCTGGAGCTGAAGGCCGAGGCTGACGAGGTGCTGGAGCGGACGGCCCGCCGCCTCCGCCAGCTCCTGCAAGAGGCGGTGGCCCGCCTCGACCCCTTTCCCCCCTTCCCCGGGGCCTTCTTCACCTACGGCATAGAGATAGACGAGCCGCTGGCCAGCGACCGAGGCCGTGGCTGCGTCGTCCTGGCGCCCGACGGCGAGCTGTACGAGCTGGTCATCGGCGAGGAGGTGCCCCTCTTCCCCGAGGAGGCGGCCGACCCGGTGGCCACCCGCAAGGAAGAGCTGAAGCCCCTGGACCTGCACCCGCGGGAGTACGTGCTACTGGCCTACCGTGCCCTGACCAGGGTGGTGGAGCTGTTGCTGGAGCGCCAGGAGGGGCGGGGCTAGTCCTCCAGGACCAGCTCGCCGCTCTTGCCTCCCCTCTTCCGGACCAGTCGAATGTCCGATATGCGGGCGCCGCGGTCCACCGCCTTCACCATGTCGTAGACGGTGAGGGCGGCCACGGCCACAGCCACCAGCGCCTCCATCTCCACGCCCGTGCGGCCGGCGGTGCGCACCTGCGCCTGGATCTCGAGGGTGCTGGCTGCCTCGTCCGGGCGGATGTCCACCTCCACATCGGTGACCAGGAGGGGGTGGCAGAGGGGGATGAGCTCGTGGGTGCGCTTGGCGGCCATGATGCCTGCGAGCCGTGCTGTGGTGAGGACGTCGCCCTTGGCCACCTGCCCCGAGGCGATGAGGCGCAGCGTCTCGGGCTGCAGGTGGACCCGGCCCCTGGCCACCGCCTCCCGCTGGGTCTCGGCCTTGGCAGTGATGTCCACCATGCGGGGGCGGCCCGCCTCGTCCAGGTGCGTGAGGCGGCCCTGATCGGCCATGCTAGCCCCCGATCTGGACCATCTTGCGCCAGCGGGGACGGTTGCCGTCCCACAGGTGGTGGGCGTCGGGCTTCGTGCGCAACGCCAGCAGGATGGCCCCCTTCAGCGCCTCGTCGTCGGCGCCCGAGCGCAGCACGCCCTTCAGGTCCACCTCGTGGTCGGTGAGCAGGCAGGGGCGGATCTTGCCGTCGGCCGTCAGGCGCATGCGGTTGCAACTGGCACAGAAGTGGGTCTCGCTGAGGGGACTGATGAAGCCTATCAGCCCCCGCGCCCCTGGCAGACGGTAGTAGCGGGCGGGGCCGGAGCCGCTCTCGCTCTCGGCCGGCTCCAGCGGGCCCAGGGCAGCCTCGATACGTCTCCGCACCTCTCGCGTGGGCACGAACTGGAGGTCCAGGCCCCCCTCCCCTTTGGCGCAGGAGGTCTCCTCGTCCATGAAGGGCATCAGTTCGATGAAGCGCACCTCCCAGTCCTCTTCCAGGGTGGTGCGGGCGAAGTCCACCACCTCGTCGTCGTTGATGCCCCTCATCACCACCACGTTGAGCTTGATGGGCCGCAGGCCGACGCGACGGGCGGCCTCGATGCCGGCGAACACGTCGTCGATATCTCCCCAGCGGGTGATGGCGCGGAACCGCTCGGGGCGCAGGGTGTCCAGGGAGACGTTGACTCGCCGCAGGCCGGCCCGGGCCAGGTCTTCGGCCATGGAGGCCAGGGCGATGCCGTTGGTGGTCATGGCCACGTCCTCGATGCCGGGGGTGGAGGCGATCCACCGCACCAGGTCCACCAGGCCGCGGCGCACCGTCGGCTCGCCGCCAGTTAGGCGGACGCGGCGCAGGCCCATCTCCGCCGCCACTCGCACCACGCGGGCGATCTCCTCCAGCGTCAGGACCTCTTCCTTGGGCAGCCAGGGCACCCCCTCCTCGGGCATGCAGTAGACGCAGCGCAGGTTGCAGCGGTCGGTGACGGATATGCGCAGGTAGTAGATGTTGCGGCCCACCGGGTCCACGAGGCCGGGGCCGCCTGCAGTCGGCAGCTCGGCCGGGCGGGCGCTGACGCTGGTGAGGGGGATCAGCTCACCTTCGGGCGTGCTCATGCAACAGCTCCTTCAGCACCTGGCGCACCTGCCAGGCCGCCCTGGCCCGGTGGCTGACGATGTTCTTCTGGTGCTCCGGCAGTTCGGCCATGGTGGACATGAGGGTGGGGAGGTAGAAGATGGGGTCGTAGCCGAAGCCTCCCGTTCCCCTGGGCCCCCTGGCGATGAGGCCCTCGCAAACGCCCTCCACCGTCCACGTCCTGCCGCTCACCGGGTCGGCCACGGCCATAAGGCAGCGGAACCGAGCCGTGCGCCGGGAATCGGGAAGCCCCTCCAGCCTGCCCAGGATATAGCGGAAGCGCTCCTCATAGGTGGCCTGTGGCCCCAGAAAAACAGCCGAAGCCGGCCCGGGGGCCCCGTCCAGTGCGTCCACCTCCAGCCCCGAGTCCTCCCCCAGGCAGACGAGGCCGCTGAAGCGCGCCCCCGTCTGTGCCTTCAGTATAGCATTGTCGAGGTAAGAGTCCTCGCCCTCGGAGGGGAAGTCGGCCGGCCCCATGCCCACATCGGCCGGCGAGAGCACTCGCCAGCCACAGCCGTCCAACAGCTGCCGCAGCTCACGCAGCTTGCCCTGATTGCTGGTGGCCAGCAGGAGACTGGCGATTCTCCCACCTACTCCAGGGGCTGCCAGCGCTCGGCTAGCTTGGCGGCCACCATGGGCATAGTGGTGTACTCCATCTCCTCCAGGGGCAGGCGGTGAGGCTCGAAGGGCCCCAGGGAGCGGAGGTAGTTGGCCACCTCGTTGGCCTTGCGCCGGGCCTCGTCGAAGCCGGGGTCGTCGAACATGTCCCGCGGCCCCACCAGCTTGCCGTTGGCCAGCTGGAAGCCCAGGCACACCAGCCGCGACGGGCCGTCGAAGCGGCTGGGATGGGCGTCCCTGAGGGACACGGGCATCAGGGGGCCCTGGTGGGATCCGCGCATCCACCCCTCCACGATGAAGGGGTTGGTGAAGGGCTCCAGCACCTCGCCCACCGCCGGGAACTCGCCCTGGGCACGCACGATCATGGTGGGGTCGTCCTTGCCCACGTAGCGACCGGCGATGAGGGAGAGCTTGTCGGTGCTGGACACGGCGGCGATGTTGCCGGTGGAGCGGTTGAACACCCGCTTCACGGCGTAGCGGGAGGGCGCCCCCAGGAAGATGAGCATGTCGTAGATCTCCTCCGGGGCGTTGAGCATGATCTTCTTGTGTTCCTTGACGTCGTGAACCTCGAAGGTGAAGCCGTGGTGCAGTGGGTCGCTGATGACCAGGCCGGGGGTGTTGAAGGGGTCTGCGAACATCTTGTAGAGGGGCAGGTTGAAGGCGCCGGCCGAGGTTTTGTCGCCCATGAACACCAGGATAGGCTCCGAGGGGCGCTCCTCTATGGTCATTTCGGCCGAGCCAGGCCCCGCCCCGCGGATGTTGCCGGAAAAGGCGTCGGCCAGGAGGTCCTGGCCGGCGCCGTACAGCTTCAGCTTCTTGGCCACGTCTGTGGCCTTGAGAAAGGTGTCCCAGGCCAGGCGGTGAACCTCTTCGTTGTCCTCGCCGCGGTCGTGGGTCATGATCAGGAACATGTCATCGCCGCAGTAGCTGACGTGGTAGTCGATGAGGAGTCCGCGCTGCTTGGCCCGCTCCAGCTCCTCCCGCCCCGTGTCGAGGACGTCGGGGTGGGAGGCCGAATGGCCCACGAAACCGCCAACGTCGGCCTTGATGACGCTGATGGTGACCATTTTCGCCGCACCTCCCTGGTTTTCTTGCCTGCCCCGCAGGCTCCGCCCACACCGCCCCCCATGTTAGGCCCCGTGCCTTGCGGGCGTCAAGGAAAGAGGCGGCCCAGCAGGGCCAGGGCGCGCTTGCCCAGACGGTAGGCCGTCCTGACGGCCTCGTCGTTTCCGCCCCGGGCAGCGCGGTCCAGGGCCTGGCGGATGGCGCCGGCCAGCGAGGCGGCCCGCTCCCTGGCCGTCTCGCTGTCCAGCGGCTTGAAGCCCTGCAGCTTGCGTGGCCCCTCCCTGCCCCCTTCGGCGATGTACCAGTCGCGGAACGACAGGCAGCCGGCTGTCAGCAGGGAGTATCCCAGGGGGGAGCACGGGGGAGGATAGCCCTGGGATAGCACCCGAGCTGTGAGGGCATGCTCCGGCGAGTCGTATTCGACCATCAGGCTGCCGCCGGGTGGCACCAGGGATCCCAGCAGGCGGAAAAGCCGGGCCTCTCGGCCCCCCTCGGCCAGGGACTCTTCCCGCCCGTCGAAGCGCACACGGGGCAGGTAGCGCACCAGATCCACCCAGTTGTAGGCGGGGAAGCGGCCGGCGTTGTAGAGGCCCAGGGCGAGGGGGGCAGCACTGGGGCGACCCTCCCGGTCCAGGGCAAAGAGCTGGAAGTAGCGGGAGCCCACGGCACCCGTCGGCCCCAGGAAGACGGCCAGTCGCAGGCCCCCCAGGCTGCGGCCCTGGAGTCGGGCCAGGGGGTGCCCCTCGGCCCAGCGCCACTTGTCGCCCAGGGCCGCCTCCAGCCGTTGGCGGGCGCCGTTACCCGCGACCATGCGGACATGTATTATAAGTCCCGCAGGCAGTCGAGGGCTAAAGGGGGTAGCCATGGCCTATCAGGAGGTCATCGTCGAAAAGCAAGGTCGGGTGGGCATCGTCACCCTCAATCGTCCCCAGCGACTCAATTCCCTGGGCCGCCCCATGACCGACGAAATGCGTCAGGCGCTGGAGGAGTTCAATGCCGACCCGGAGGTGGGGGCCATCGTCCTCACGGGCACCGGCCGGGCCTTCTGCTCCGGCGCCGACTTTCAGGGCTTCCGGGCGGTGGCCGAGGGCGGCGAGCGGTTCGGCGTGAGCGCTCTGGCCAACTGGGTGGAGTTCGTCCAGCAGTCCAAGCCCATCGTCTGTGCCATCAATGGCTACGCTGTGGGCGCCGGCCTGACCATAACGCTGCCCTGCGACGTGCGCATCGCATCGGAGCAGGCACGCCTGTCGATGCGCTTCGTTCGGCTGGGGCTGGTTCCGGAGCTGGCCAGCACCAAGCTGCTGGCCCACATCGTGGGCATCACCAATGCCCTGGAGATGATGCTCACCGGCCGCTTCGTGGAGGCCGAGGAGGCCCTCCGCATGGGCCTGGTCAACGCTGTCGTGCCCCATGAGCGGCTGCTGGAGGCGGCGGTGGCCAAGGCGGCCGAGATCGCCTTCAACCCCGCCCCTACCCTCAGCGCCATCAAGCGCCTGGTGTGGGCCAACCTGTGGGATCCCGACCTGCGGAACGTGCAGCGGCGCGAGGGAGAGGAGTTTGTCGCCGCCATGCAGGCCGAACCCTTCCGAGAGGCGGTGCGGGCCTTCTTCGAGAAGAGGGAGCCGCGCTTCCACGGCTGATGCCCGACCTCGATTACCGGCAGGCCATCGAGGCGCTGCTGGCCTACGCCGACTTCGAGCGGTCGGGGCGCTTCGCCGACCGCCCCGATGTGGCACCGGTGCTGGCCCTGCTGTCTCGCCTGGGCGACCCCCACCTGGGTCGGGTCACGGTGCACATCACCGGTAGCAAGGGCAAGGGCAGCGTGGCCGCCATGGTGGAGTCGGTCCTGCGCCAGGCTGGACTGCGCACCGGCCTCTACACCAGCCCCCATCTGGACTCCTACTGCGAACGGGTGCGCATCGACGGCCAGCCCATATCCGAGGAGGAATTCTCCCGCCACGCCGCTGATGTGCTGGCCGCCGCCGAGGCGGTCATGCCCTCCCTGCCGGGCCGTCAGCTGGTGACCTTTGACCTGCTGACGGCCATCGGGTTCCTGGCCTTCCGCCAGCACCGGGTCCAGGTGCAGGTAGTGGAGGTGGGGCTGGGGGGCAGGGTGGACAGCACCAACGTCTTCCCCCGCAAGGAGGCCTCGGTCATCACCCCCATCAGTCTGGAGCACACGGCCATCCTCGGCGATACGCCCGCCGCCATCGCCCGCGAGAAGGCGGCCATCGTGCGGCCGCCGGGGCCGCTGGTCCTGGCTCCCCAGGGCTACGCCGAGGCCAAGGAGGTCTGCCTGCAGGCGGCAGCTGCCGCCGGCGTGGAAACGGTGGACGTGGCCGTTCGCTATCGCTGGCGAGTCTTGGAGCGGGACATCGACGGTCAGCGCTTCCGACTGGAGTGGGAGGGCGGCTCCCTGGAGGCCCGTCTGCCCCTGCTGGGGACGCACCAGGTGGAGAACGCGGCCACCGCTGTGGCCGTGGCCCATTCGCTGGCCCGCCAGGGATTGCCGGTGGACGGGGAGGCTATCGCCCGCGGGCTGGCGAAGGTCGCCTGGCCCGGGCGGCTGGAGGTCCTCTCCCGCGACCCCCTGGTGGTGGCCGACGGGGCCCACAACGGCGACTCAGCCCGGCGTCTGCGGCAGGCGCTGGAGGAACACTTCGCGGCGCAAGGGGTGGTGCTGGTGGTAGGCACCCTGGCCGACAAGGACATCGTCGGCATGGCCCGGGAGCTGGCGCCCATCGCCGCGGCCGTCATCGCAGCGCCCTTCGACCATCCGCGTGCCATGCCCGCCGACAGGGTCGCGTCGGCCTTTGCTGAGGCGGGCTGCACCGTCTACCAGGCCCGCAGCGCCGAAGATGCCCTGGGCCGGGCGTTGGCCATAAGCGGCGGGAGGGCTTTAATATGTCTGACAGGCTCGCTGGCCTTCGTGGCTGAAGGCCGCCGGCCCTTGTTGGCCAAAAGAGCGAGGTGAAAAGGATGAGGCGCGAGCAGCGGCGCCGGGCCGTCATTACGGGCATGGGCGCCATCACCCCCCTGGGCAACTCGGTGGAGGAGTTCTGGCAGGGGTGTCTGGAGGGGCGTTCGGGCATCGACTACCTGACCCAGTTCGACGCGTCCAACTATCCTGCCCGCATCGCCGGCGAGGTGAAGGGCTTCGACCCCGAGGACTATATGGACCGCAGGGAGGCGCGGCGCATGGCCCGCTTCTCCCAGTTCGCCGTGGCCGCCGCCCGTCAGGCCATCGAGGGGGCCGGCCTGAAGCTGGAGCGGGAGGACCGAGAGCGCATCGGCGTGCTGCTGGGGGTGGGCATCGGTGGCTTCCCCAATGTGGACGAGGGGATGCGCACCGTCATCGAGAGAGGGGGCATGAGGCTGGACCCCTTCTTCATGGCCAAGATGCTGCCCAACATGGCCGCCGCCCACGTGGCCATGCAGTTCGGCCTCAAGGGCTATAACAATACGGTGACCACCGCCTGCGCCGCCGCCACTCAGGCCATGGGCGATGCCCTGGAGCTGATCCGCAGCGGCAGGGCCGACGTGGTCATAACCGGCGGGGCGGAGGCCGCCCTGTGCGAGCTGGGGCTGGCCGGCTTCGCTGTCATGCGAGCCCTCTCCACCCAGAACGAGCCTCCCCAGAAGGCGAGCCGCCCCTTCGATGCCAAGCGGGACGGCTTCGTGGCCGCCGAGGGGGCAGCCATCTTCGTGCTGGAGAGCCTGGAGCATGCCCTTGCCCGCGGCGCCCCCATCCTGGCCGAGCTGGCAGGCTACGCCGCCACCGCCGATGCCTACCACATCGTGGCACCCTGTGCCGACGGCGACGGGGCCGTGCGCTGCATGCGCCTGGCCCTGGCCGATGCGGGCGTGGCCCCCGACGAGGTGGACTACATAAATGCCCACGGCACTTCCACCCCCCTGAACGACGCCATCGAGACCCTGGCCATCAAGAAGGTCTTCGGCGAGCGTGCCTACCGCATACCCATCAGCTCCACCAAGTCCATGATCGGCCACTGCTTCGGGGCGGCGGGCGCGGTGGAGAGCGTCGCCGTCGTCAAAAGCATCGAGGCCGGCTGGGTCCACCCCACCGTCAACTACGAGTATCCAGACCCCGAGTGCGACCTGGACTACGTGCCCAATCAGCCCCGTCGGGCGGACGTGCGGGTAGCCCTGAAGAACTCCTTCGGCTTCGGCGGACAGAACGCCTGTCTGGTCTTCAAGCGCTTCGAGGAGTAAACTGGCGGCCATGCGGGTGCTGGTGGTGGGCGGGGCGGGCTACGTCGGCTCCTTCGCGGTGCAGGAGCTGCTGGCCCAGGGCTATGAGGTGGTGGTTCTGGACTCTCTGGTGAGCGGGCATGCCTCGGCCGTGCCGCCCGATGCGGAGCTGGTGGTGGCCGACGCCCGCGACGACGAGGCCCTGGGCAAGGTCTTCTCGGCCCGACGGCTGGACGCTGTCATGCACTTCGCCGCCTATACGGTGGCCAGCGAGTCGGTGCTCCATCCGGGCCGCTACTTCGCCAACAACGTGGGCAGCGCCATCTGCTTGCTGAACGCGTGCGTGGCCCATGACGTGGGGCTGTTCGTGTTCAGCTCCAGCGCCGCTGTCTACGGCGCCCCCGATGAGATGCCCCTGACTGAAGACATGCCCATACGCCCCATCAACCCGTATGGCGAGTCCAAGGCGCTGGTGGAGCGGTTGCTGCCCTGGTATCAGGCCGCCCACGGCCTGCGCTACATGAGCCTGCGCTACTTCAACGCAGCCGGGGCCGCCGGCCGCCTGGGGGAGGACCACCGTCCCGAGACCCACCTGATACCCAGGGTGCTGCAGGTGGCCCTGGGGCAGATGGAGGCGGTGCCTATATACGGCTCCGAGTACCCCACCGTCGATGGCACCTGCGTTCGCGACTACGTCCACGTCGTCGACCTGGCCCGTGCCCATGTGCTGGCCCTGGAGCACCTGGCCCGAGAGGGCCAGAGCGGCGCCCTAAACCTGGGCACGGGGCAGGGGTTCTCCAATCTGCAGGTAGTGGAAACTGCCCGGCGGGTGACGGGACACCCCATTCCCGTCCGCTGGGAGGCCCAGCGGCCCGGTGACCCGCCGGTGCTGGTGGCCTCGGCCCAGCGAGCGAGGGAGGTGCTGGGCTGGCAGCCGCGGCACACCTCCCTGGAAGAGATGGTGGCCTCGGCCTGGGAGTGGCATCTGGCCCACCCCGACGGCTACCCCGACTGAGGTGGCCTCACAGTAGCCCCTTCATCAGAGGCCAGAGGAGGCCCTCCCACACGCCCCCCACCACCAGCCCCGTCCACAGCAGCGAATGGGGCAGCGCCCCCGCTACACCGATGGTGTAGGCCAGGGGCCGCTCCAGCCGCACCAGCAGGAGCACCACCGCCCGCCAGAAGGGGCCGAACCAGAGGAGGCACAGGGGGACAGCCAGCAGCCATACCAGCCAGGGCCGCTCCGGCCCTGCCAGCAGGGGCCGCGCCCAGTCCCGCTGCAGCGCCCAGCGGTGGACCGTTTCCAGCGCCTCTTCCCCGTCCAGCAGGTAAAGGAAGAGGGCGCAGAGCAGGCCCGTGAAGGCCGCCATGGTCAGGGCGCCCGGCCAGCGGCCCAGGGCTGCCACCAGCAGGAAGGGGAGGGGAGCGGCCAGCCATGCCTCCAGCCGCCAGATGGTCAGGGCCGCCACCACTCGCGGCGTGAGGTGGCGCCGCAGCAAGGATGCCAGGGAAGGGCGCGTCTCCTGCCGCACCGTCCCCTGCCTACTGGAGGGGGAACGACGCCACCCTCTCATAGATGGCACCCGAGGGCTGGAGGTGGCTGCGCATGAGGCTAACCTCCGACAGGGACATTGTAATCGGCGGCACCCTCACCTCCCTGGTCGCCCTCTCCAAGGATGCGGCCACCCTGGCCGAGTCCTGCTCCGGCACTCGCGCCAGGGTCAGGTGAGGGCTGAAAGGGCGCTGCTCCCAGGGAAAGCGCAGGCGGGCCATGGCCTCCTCCACTCGTCGCTGGAGGCCGGCCAGTCGCTGCAGGTCGCCCTCGAGGCCTACCCATAGTACACGGGGGCCACGGCGCCCACCGAAGGTCCCGAGACCCGAAAGGGCCAGTCGCAGCGGCCCCGTGCCGGCCGTGGCCTCCTCCAGGGCCCTCATTAGCTCGTCCAGGCGCGAGGTAGGCGTCTCGCCCAGGAACTTGAGCGTCAGATGGATGCCCTGGGGACGCACCCAGCGCAGGCCTTCCAACCCCTGGGCCTTGAGGGCCGCCTGCACCGAGGCCAGGGCCTCCAGCACCGGCGGCGGCAGCTCCAGGGCCACGAACAGGCGCCAGGAAGTCTCTCTATTGGCCACAGCCCAGCAACCGTGCGGCGTTCTCCGACCAGCGATGGGCCAGGGCTCGGTCGGGCAGGGATGACAGGGCCCGCCCCTGGCCCAGGAGCGGATAGTCGCTGCCGAACAGCAGCCGGTCATGGTCCACCAGGTCGTAGGCGGCCGTCGTGTAGAGCAGGGGGACGGCGGCGGTATCGAAGTAGAGGCGACGGCACACCTCCGCCACCTCCGGCATAGGGGCGAAGAAAGGCAGCCCTCCCCCCAGGTGCGCTCCTACAACCGTCAGGTCGGGGTTATCGACGGCGAAGCGATAGAAGTCCGTCAGCGACAGCCCCTCCTTGCCGGGGTAGCGGTGCCCCACCGGTTCGCTGACATGGAACAGGAGAATGAGCTGGAGGTGTCGGGCTGCCTCCGCCAGCTCCTTCCCCGTTGCCCCCGCAAGCTCCCAGCCCTGGTCGTCGGGGCGCAGCTCTCCCAGCCCTCTCGCGCCGGCGGCGGCGCAGCGCTCCACCTCCTGCCAGGCGCCGGCGGCGGACGGGTTGACGGTGCAGAAGGGAACCAGCCGCCCCCGGCTCCTGGTCGCCCACTCCAGCAGGTAATCGTTATGGCGACGGCACAGCTCCTGGTCGCGCCAGGCGAAGCCCAGCACCACGCTCGCCTCCACCCCGGCCCTCTCCATGCTGGCCAGAAGGTCGGGGGCAGTGGCCATGCGCGACCTGGGGTTGCCGTACAGCTGGGCGAAGGTGGGGTCAGTCCGCAAAAGCTCCTCCCGCCCCTGGATGGCCCAGGGCGGAAAGACATGAGTGTGGAAGTCGATGACCATCACGAGGCAGTTTAACGACAGGGCGAAGGCCAGGCCAGGGGACCGCAGGGTGCGTTGTCGCTCGCTCCGGGAGGCCCTATAATTGTCGTTGCCAGGGAAGGGGACGCCCTCGACGGCATTGGCATCGCTCACCGCAGATCGTTTGGCCCAACTGCAGTCGGTGGCGCGGCGTGTGCGTCAGCATATCGTGCGCATGACCGCTGCCGCCGGCTCCGGGCATCCTGGCGGCTCTCTCTCCTGCGTCGAGATACTGGTGTCCCTGTATTTCCATGTGCTGCGCCACGACCCCAAGAACCCGTATTGGCCCCAGCGCGATCGTTTCGTCCTGAGCAAGGGGCATGCCACTCCTGCCTACTACGCCGTGCTGGCCGAGGCGGGGTACTTCCCCACAGACGAGCTGATGACCTTCCGTCGGCTGGGGAGCCGTCTGCAAGGGCACACGGTGATGGGATGCCCGCCGGGGGTGGAGATGTCGGCCGGAGCGCTCGGCATGGGCCTCTCCTTCAGCGTGGGTCTGGCCCTGGCAGCCCGTCTGGACGGTGCCGACTGGCGGGTCTACTGCCTGCTGTCCGATGGCGACTGCAATGAGGGGCAGACCTGGGAGGCGGCCATGGCCGCAGCGCACCACCGACTGGACAACCTCACGGCCATCGTCGATTACAACCGCATCCAGAACGACGGCTTCTCCGACTACACTCACTACCGCGGCGGGGACAGCCGCGGCCGCCCCGGCGGCTGGGTCGGCCCGGACGGCTACACGGTCAACATCATGTCCCTGGAGCCCTTCGCGGACAAGTGGCGCGCCTTCGGCTGGCAGGTGCTGGAGTGCGACGGCCATGACCTGCAGCAGCTCGTCGCTGCCCTGGAGGAGGCGCGGGGGATGCGGGGCAGGCCGACGGTGGTCATCTGCCACACGGTGAAGGGACGGGGCGTGAGCTTCATGGAGCACAACCCGGCCTTCCACGGCAAGGCCCCCACGCCCGAGCAGGCGGAGCAGGCCCTTCAGGAGCTGGGGGCGTAGGCCATGGTTCAGGCGGCGAAGGCGGCAGCTACCCGCGAGGCGCTGGGGCCTACCCTGGTCAGGCTGGCCCGGGAGGGGCTGGACATCGTGGTGGTGGACGCCGACCTGGGCGTCTCCACCACCGCTGCCCAGTTCGGACGCGAGTTCCCCGACCGCTTCTTCACCATGGGGGTGGCGGAGCAGAACGCTGTGGGCGTCGCTGCCGGGCTGGCCGCGGCCGGCAAGATAGCCTTCGTGAGCTCCTTCGCCGTCTTCATCCCTGGCCACTGCTACGACCAGGTGCGTATGGCAGTGGCCCAGCCCAACCTGAACGTCAAGATCGCTGCCTCCCATGGGGGCATCGTCACCGGGGAGGACGGGGCCTCGGCCCAGTCGCTGGAGGACCTGGCTCTGATGCTGGCCCTGCCCACCTTCCGCGTCATCGTCCCCGCCGACGTGGTAGAGTGCGCCCAGGCCATCGAGGAGGCAGCCCGGCGATACGGCCCCTTTTACATCCGCATGGTGCGGCCCAAGGTGCCCGTCATCTACGATGACTCCTACCGCTTCCAGCTGGGCAGGGCCCACCGCCTGCGCGACGGCGGCGATGTGACCATCATCGCCATCGGCGTAATGGTACCCGCTGCCCTGGAGGCAGCCGACCTGCTAGCCCGGGAGGGCATCGGCTGTCGGGTCCTCAACATGGCCACCCTGCGTCCCCTGGACGAGGAGGCCATCGTGGCGGCCGCGCGGGAGACGGGTGCCATCGTGACGGCCGAGGACCACAGCGTCCACGGCGGCCTGGGGAGCCTGGTGGCCCAGGTGACGGCGCGGGAGTGCCCGGTGCCGGTGGCCTGCGTGGGCATGGAGACCTTCGGCACCAGCGGGCGCTGGGACGAGCTGCTGGAGCACTTCGGGTTGACGCCGCAGCGGCTGGCCCGCGAGGCGCAGCGGCTGCTAGCTCGCAAGCGGGGCGGCTAGTCCTTCATATAGCCGTTGCCCTCGAACTCCTCGTCTTCTTCGTCCTCTTCTTCCTCCTGGTCCTCGTCGGAGTAGACGCCCTCCTCGCGTCCCACCCAGACGGTGACCACGAAGTCCTCTCGCAGGGGGTCGGAGGTGAGCACCAGGCGTTCGTCTATCTCGCCGATGAGCTGGCGGATCTCGTCCTGGGTCAGCCGCTCGCTCACCACCAGCGTCGCGTAGACCACCTCGGTGCCGTAGTGGAGGTCTACTCGCCCCACCTCGTCCTCGTTCAGCTCGATGGTGTAGCACTCGGAGTAGGGGGTGCGGTACTCGCGCTCGAAGTGGAAACCTCCCATCAGTTGCCTCCTTCTGCCCGGGCTAGGGGCGCACATGCCCGTTGCCCAGGACGAACCATTTATAGGTGGTGATCTCCCGCAAACCCACCGGCCCGCGGGCGATGGTCTTCTGGGTGGAGTCGATGATCTCGGCCCCCAGCCCGAACTGGGCCCCGTCGGTGAACTGGGTGCTAGCGTTGACGTATACCACCGCCGTGTCCACTTCGTCCAGGAAGCGCATGGCTGCCGAGTAGTCCTCGGTGACGATGGCGTCCGAGTGGCCGGTCCCATAGCGGTCGATGTGTTCCAGGGCCTCGTCCAGGGAGCCTACCACCTTCACGGCGGCGATGGGCGCCAGGAATTCATGGCCGAAGTCCTCGGGGCTGGCCGACCTCAGCTTCAGGCCTTCGATCTCCTGCCCCTCCAGAATGGCCAGGGCCTCGGGGTCGCAGCGCATCTCTATGCCCTTCTCCGCCCAGACGCGGGCCAGACGGGGCAGAAAGGCAGGAGCGATCTCCCGGTGCACCAGCAGGGTGTCCAGAGCGTTGCAGATGGACCAGCGGCGGGTCTTGGCGTTGTCCACCACCCGCAGCGCTTTCTCCAGGTCGGCCGCTCGGTCGACATAAGTGTGGCACACGCCGATACCGCCCACCAGCACTGGCATGGTGGCGTTCTCGGCCACGAAGCGGATCAGCTCAGCGCCGCCGCGGGGCACCATGAGGTCGATGTATTCCCTCATCTTCAGCAGGTGTCCCACCAGGGCGCGGTCGGTGTTCTCCACCAGCTGCACAGCCTCGGCCGGCACCCCCGCCTGGGCGATGGCCTCGCGTATGAGGCGGGCCAGGGCGCGGTTGGAGTTGATGGCCTCCTTGCCGCCCCGCAGGATGCAGGCGTTGCCTGCCTTCAGGCAGAGGGAGGCGATGTCCACCGTCACGTTGGGACGGCTCTCGTAGACGGCGGCGATGACTCCCAGGGGCACACGCCTGCGGCCGACCTGCATGCCGTTGGGGAGGGTGCGCATCTCGATGACCTCGCCCACCGGGTCGGGGAGACGGGCCACGGTGCGCACATCGGCGGCGATGGCCCGCAGCTTGTCGGACGAAAGGGCCAGGCGGTCCAGGACGGCCTCGGACAGGCCCAGGCGCCGCCCCTCCTCTAGGTCGAGGCGGTTGGCGGCCAGCACCTCCTCCTGGGACTCCTCCAGTGCCCGGGCGATGCCTTCCAGGGCCCTGTCCTTGATGGCTGTCGGGATCCGGGCCAGGGCCTTGGCCGCCTGACGGGCCGCCCGGCCCATGGCCTCCAGCTCTTGGACTGTGGCGGTCACGGGATGCCTCCGGTGCCTCAGCTCTCAGTATATCCCTCAGCAGGGCAAAAGGTCGGCAGGCTTAGGCAGTCCTGCTGCCGCTGGGCCTGGGCCTGGGCACGCGGATGCAGCTACGACCCGAGAGGCCCAGAAGCAGACGGGCCTCGCTCTCCCGCTCGGCGGGGACCCAGACCTCGAAGCCGGAGCGTCCGCGCCTCAACTGGGCCGGGATGCCCTGGCGACGGAGGGTCTCCTGGCAGCGCTCCGCCTCCTCGCGGGTGGGGGCGCCTGCCACCACCAGCAGGCCCTTGCTGTCCCGGGCCCTGCCCAGGGGCCAGCGGGGCGGCCCCATGGGGAACAGGCGGCGCATCATGTATCAGCGCCTCCTTCCGGTTCTGGCGCCCCTACTTGTGTCGGCGCTGCCAGCGGGTCTTCTTTCTCAGCTTCTTGTACTTGTGGCGTCGGATCTTGCGGCGACGCCACTTGAGCACCGAGCCCATGTCTCCTCCCTAGGCTCCCTTGGACGCTGGGGTCCCGAGTGCGGCCTTGCCTTCCGGGACCATCACTCCTCTTTCAGCAGGACGAGGTTGTCGCGGTGCACGATCTCCTGCCCGTAGGCGTAGCCCAGCACCTCCTCGATGTGGTCCGAGCGTATGCCGCGGATGGCCTCCACTTCGCGGGCACCGTAGTTGGCGATGCCGCAGGCTATACGTCGTCCCCTCTCGTCCAGGACAGCCACCACGTCACCGCGCTGGAACTGGCCCTGGACAGCTTTCACGCCGGCGGGCAGGAGGCTGGCGCGGCCGCTGCGCAGGGCCCGGGCCGCCCCCTCGTCCACCACGATGCTACCACGGAGCGAGAGGCCGGCCAACAGCCAGCGCTTGCGCCCCTCCAGGCGGTCGACCGAGGCCGGGAAGAGGGTGCCCAGCTCCTCTCCCGTGGCCAGTCGCACCAGCACGTCTCGCTCCCGACCGTGGGCTATGACCACGTCGGTGCCGGAGGCGGTGGCCAATCGGGCCGCCTGGAGCTTGGTTATCATGCCGCCGCGACCCTGGCCATGGGAGTCCTGCGCGAGCCTCTCGACCTGCTCGTCGATGCGCTCCACCCGCCGCAAAGGGCGGGCGTCGGGGTACAGATAGGGGTCAGCGGTGTAAAGGCCATCGGTATCGGTCAGCAGCACCAGCAGGTCGGCCTCCACCAGGTTGGCCACCAGGGCTGACAGGTTGTCGTTGTCGCCGATGGTGGCCCCTTCGATCTCCTCCACCGCCACCACATCGTTCTCGTTGACTATGGGCACCACCCCCAACTCCAGCAACGCCAGGAGGGTGTTGCGGGCGTTCAGATATCCCTGGCGGTCGGCCAGGTCACGGCGGGTCAGGAGGGTCTGGGCCACGGTGATGTCGTGCCAGGCGAAGAGCTGCTGGTAGGCGTTCATCAGGTCCGTCTGGCCCACGGCTGCCAGCACCTGGCGTTGGGGGATGTCACGCCGCTCCCTTCCCAATCCCAGGCGGTGGCGGCCAGCGGCGATGGCCCCCGAGCTGACGATGATGACCCGGGCGCCCATGCGCTGCAGCCGGGCCACCTGGCCCACCAGGGCCGCCATCACCTCCAGGTCGAGGCGGTCGCCGCCGGCGGTGAGGACGTTGGTGCCCAGCTTCGCTACCAGCCGTCGGTAACGCAGGGGGGGAGGGCCACCGATGTGCCCTTCCGTGAGGGAAGACACCCTGGGCTTCACCTGCATCCTTCGCACAGACGCCCGCGGGCGCTGCGCCTGCGGGCGCCTCTTACTTCGGCAATCATATTAACATCTGCCGCTGGCCAGAGGAAGGCTATCGCCAAAGGGGCGTCTGTGCTAGAATGCTGCCTTCGGAGGCGAGAGATGATTCGGCCCGCTAGGCTGATCTCCCTTCTGGTGGCTGCTGTGGCCCTCTCGCTGGCCACCGCCGTTCCAGCCTTCGCCCAGCCCCGGCTGACGGAGAGCACCCCCAAGCAGAACGCCCGTCTGGGCCGACCGCCCCAGACGGTGCGCCTGTGCTTCAACGAGCCCATCGCCCGCTCGGGGGGCGGCGACTATACCTTGAGCCTGGCCCGAGCGGGGGGAGGCACCGTGCCCCTTTCGGCCTCGCCCAGCGAGGACGGCACCTGCCTGGACGTCCGTCCCTCCTGGCCCCAGGAAGCCACCGGCTCCTACACCCTCTTCTGGATGGTGAGGCAGGAGCAGGGCGGCCAGTCCCTGAGCGGTTCCCTCACCTTCACCGTGGCCCCGCCGTCGCCCCCTGACGTGCTGCGCCTGGCCCTCCTGACCACGGCCTCGGTGGCGGGGGCGGCGGCCGTCGCGCTGGTGCTGACCCTGATACGACGCAGCATTGGCTACGAGCCCCATCGGCCTCGGGCTGAAGCGGAATCGGAGTCGCTGGTGGGCCACCACTAGGCCCGAAAGGAGAGGCATGCCCCTTCAGGTGGGAGACCCGGCGCCGGAGTTCGTCCTCACCGACCCCCAGCGCCAGCAGGTGCGCCTGTCCGACTTCCAGGGCAAGAAGCATGTGGTGCTGGCCTTCTACCTGCTGGCCTTCACCCCCGGCTGAACGCGGGAGCTGTGCTGCTTCCGCGACCTCGCCCGAGAGTTCGCGGAGGCCGACGCCCAGGTCCTGGGCGTGAGTGTAGACCCCTTCCCGAGCCAGGGCGCCTTCGCCCGCGAGCTGGGCCTGCCCTACCCCCTCCTGAGCGACTGGCCCCGTTACCAGACCTGCCGTGACTACGGTGTCTGGCGCGATGACCGTCCGGTGCCCTCCCGCGTCACCTATGTCATCGACAAGCAGGGCATCATCCGCGGCGTCATCGAGAGCGAGACGGACATGGAGGTGCACGCCCGCGAGGCGCTGCGCATCGTGCAGGAGCTGGCTGCCCGGGAGCGGGGACAGGGCTGAGACGCGCGGCGTGGACGGGGGTGGGCACCCTCGTTATAATGGCCGTAGCACAGATATTCGAGGCGCGGCGGCCCCGTGCCCCGCCCGCTCCAGCCAGCGGTGGAAGAGCGCGCCGTCTCCCCCAGCGCCCAGGCCGATGATACGGCCCTGGATGCCACCCTGCGTCCGAGGCGTCTGGCCGACTTCGTAGGGCAGGACCACATACGTGAGACGTTGGCCATCGCCATCGCTGCCGCCCGCAGCAGGGGCGAGCCTCTGGACCACGTCCTGCTTTTCGGGCCGCCGGGGCTCGGCAAGACCACCCTGGCCCACATCATCGCCCATGAGATGGGCGTCTCCATCCGCGTCACCTCCGGCCCCGCCATAGAGCGCCCGGGGGACCTGGCGGCCATTCTCACCGGGCTGCAGCCCGGCGATGTGCTGTTCATCGACGAGGTGCACCGGCTGCCTCGTGCCGCCGAGGAGCTGCTCTATCCCGCCCTGGAGGACTTCCAGCTGGACATCGTGCTGGGGAAGAGGCCGGCCGCCCGCTCCATCCGCCTCCGCCTTCCCCCCTTCACCCTGGTGGGGGCCACCACCAGGTACGCCCTGCTGGGCGCCCCCCTGCGCGACCGCTTCGGGGCCGTCTACCGCCTGGACTTCTACTCGGAGGAGGAGCTGGCAGCCATCGTGCGCCGCAATGCAGGCGTCCTGGGTGTGGAGATCGACGAGGAGGGGACGCTGGAGATAGCTCGCCGCGCCCGCGGCACTCCACGCATCGCGAACCGTCTGCTGCGGCGTGCCCGCGACTATGCACAGGTGAGGGCGGCGGGGGTCGTGACTGGTGAGGTGGCGCGGCAGGCCCTGGAGCAGTTGCGGGTCGACCCCCTGGGCCTGGACGAAGTGGACCACAAGCTGCTCAGGACCATCGTCGAAAAGTTCGCGGGGGGCCCCGTGGGCATCGAGACCATCGCCGCCGCCATCTCCGAGGACCCCGACACCATCATGGAGGTCTACGAGCCCTATCTGATGCAGGCGGGGCTGCTCAAGCGGACCCCGCGGGGCCGGGTCGCTACCCCCCTCGCCTACCGTCACCTGGGGCTGTCGCCTCCCCAGCCTCTGCAGAGGCCCCTGTTCGAGGGCGAAGGGATGGGCTAAGGCCGCGAATGGCCCCGGCCGCCGCAGCGTCTACCTGACCCTCAGGGCTGTGCCCACCTCTCCGAAGGGCGGGAAGGACTGAGAGGCGCTGGCGAAGGCGCTGGCCCCCGGCCAGCTGAGGGTGCAGGCGCTGCCCGGCGGCAGTGGCAACGAGCACTGGCCCCTGGGCGTGGCGCCGAAACCCTGGATACCGTCGTAAAAGGCGATGACCGACGCCTTGCCCGGCACGGGGCTGGCGTTGAAGGCCCAGGCGGTGGTGGTGCCTATAAAGTCGTAGGCCGCCATGTAGAAGTTCCAGTCGTTGGCACCCGGCCATATGCGGCGCGCCAGCCCCCCGGCGCGCACGAAGGGCGAACACCCTGCCTGGTTGCAGGCGGCCAGCTGGTAGTAGAAGGCCAGGCCGTCGGCGTCGGGCACCCCCACCGTCAGGCCATTGCCCAGGGGCAGCGACTCCACCGGTAGCGGCGTCTCCCTGACGCCAAAGGTCATTTCGAAGTTGAGGGCGCTCCTCAGGCGGTAATGGGTGGTCCCTGAGGTCGGCAGCCAACTGATAAGGGCCTGGGTCGTTGACAGGGGGCGAATGGCCACCAGCAGCGGTGCCGGCGGCGGCGTGGTGGTCGACTGGACGACCACCGCCCCGTCGGCGCGGAGGCAGTTGGCCCCATCCCCCTGAACGGTGAAGCACTCCTCCACAGTGAGCGAGAGGGGGACGACGCCCGGCGCTGCTGCTGGCAGGACCTGGAAAGTGAGGGACATGACCTGCCCCGCCATTCCCGTGGCGTGTAGCAGCCCACAGCGGACCGACCCCACTGCCGAAAGGTCGCACTCAGCCACCACGCCCTCCGATAGGGGGGAGAAAGCAGTGGCCCGCAGGCGGGAGGAGTCGTAGGCGATGCGCAACACGGCCGCCCCCAGGGGGGCCTGGGGATCGGGGGAGACGGTGACGGCCACGATGGCTGTACTGCCGGGGGAGGAAGCGGCCACTCCCACCGATATCTGGGGGGACTGGGCCTGGCCACGGCCGACGGAGAGCAGCCCTGCCGTCGTCAGGGCCACGGCCGTCAGCAGCAGCTTACGCCACACGCGCCGACTTCCCTACGGGACGTTACTCCTATGGTATGCGCTGCCCCGGTCGAGCGCCAGAAGGGGCGTCGACCTCCCCCGTCGGCATCGATGTCGGCTATCATACCCGTAAGGGCCTGGGGCAGGACGGGTGGGCGCTCTCCGGTTCGGGCGCGGGCAAGGCCCCACGTGCGACGACGGTGAGCAGACGGGCGCCCCGTTACCGGTACGGCTATCTGCCCTCGCGCCGACAGGCGGGGCGCAGGCGCTGGCTTCTGCCCTTGCTGCTGGCCTGCGTCCTGGGCGCACTGGGCCTCCTGCTGCTCCGCGGGGACGGCAGCACCCGTCCCGCTACGGTCCCGGACGGCGCCGCAGCCGAGGCAGGGGAGAGGGAGGCCGCTCACAGCACCCGCTCGGGTCAGGGGGGAGCTGTCCCCCCAACGCCGGTGCAGCGTCCCCTGCCCACCCCTCTCGCGGCGCCGCCCAGCGTGTCGGGCCGCGCGGTGGCGGTGGTGGAGGAGCCTTGCGGCGCCCTGCTCTACGCCCTCAACGAGCACGAGCGCCTGCCGCCGGCCAGTCTCACCAAGATCGTCACCGCCCTGGTGGCCGAGGAGCGAGCGCCCCTTTCGGCGATGGTGACGGTGAACGTGGACGGGGGCGAGCTGAACTTCACCACCGGCTCCACCGTCATGGGGCTGAAGCCGGGGATGACCCTCTCCCTGCGCGACCTCCTCTACGGGCTGTTGCTCCCCTCGGGGAACGATGCTGCCCTGGCCATCGCCGCCTACGTAGGGGGCAGCGTCCCGGCCTTCGTCCAGATGATGAACCGCGAGGTGCAGAGGCTCGGCCTGCGGGACAGCCAGTTCCGCAACCCGCACGGGCTGGACGAGCCGGGCCATTACAGCTCGGCCTACGACATGGCCATGCTGGGGCGAGCGCTACTGCTGCGGCCCGAACTGGCGCGTATAGTCGCCAGTCGTACCTATCAGCCCGCCTGGCCCGGGCCGCTACTCTGGAACAGCAACGTGTTCATCTACAACTACGAGGGGGCCATCGGGGTCAAGATCGGCTACACCGACCAGGCACGGCAGACCATCGTGGCGGCAGCGGAGCGGGACGGTCGACGCCTCATTGTCAGCGTGCTGGCTAGCGAGGACGTGGTGAACGACGCCCAGAGGCTGCTGGACTGGGCCTTTGCCAGTATCGCGCCCCAGTGCGGGCCGGGCGAGGAGCGCTAGCGGCGGGCCGCCTGGGCCATCTGGAAGGCCTTGCCTTCCGTCTTGATGGCCGGCGCCACGATCATCTCCGCCTGGTGGAACTCGGATATGGTGCGAGCACCGCACATCCCCATAGCGGTGCGGATGGCCCCCACCAGGTTCTCGGCCCCGTCGGTGCGAGAGGTGGGGCCGAACAGCAGCCGTTCCAGGGTGGTGTCCACCCCGGTGTGGATGCGGGTGCCCCGCGGCAGCTGGGCATGGCCTGTGGACATGCCCCAGGAGTAGCCGCGAGCGGGCGCCTCCTGAGTGCGGGCGAAGATGCTGCCCAGCATCACCGCGTCGGCCCCGGCAGCCAGCGCCTTGCAGATGTCGCCCCCGTTGCGCATCCCGCCGTCGGTGATGATAGGCACGTAGCGCCCCGTCTCCCGGTAATACTGGTCGCGGGCGGCGGCGCACTCGATGGTGGCCGTAACCTGGGGCACGCCGATGCCCAGCACCTCGCGGGAGGTGCAGCTGGCGCCGGGCCCCACGCCCACCAGCACGGCAGCGATGCCCGTCTCCATCAGCTCCTTGGTGGCGGCGTAGGTGACGGTATTCCCCACCACCACCGGCACCCGCAGCATCTCCACTAGCTCTTCGAAGATGAGGCCCCGCAGGGAGCGGGAGATGTGGCGGGCAGTGGTTACCGTGGACTGCACGACGAAGATATCGGCCCCCGCCTCCACAGCGATGGGTGCCAGGCGCTTGGTGTTGGCCGGCGTGGCTGCCACAGCGCACACGGCGCCCCCGGCCTTGATCTGACGCACGCGCTCCCCCACCAGCTCCTCGCGGATAGGGGCCGAGTAGAGGCGCTGGATGACTGCGGCCGACTCCTCCTGGGAAGCCGACACGATCTCAGCGATGGCAGCGTAGGGGTCCTCGTAGCGCGTGTAGAGGCCCTCCAGGTTCAGGACGGCCAGCCCGCCCAGCCTGGCGAAGGCGATGGCGAACTGGGGATCGACGATGGCGTCCAGGGCGGCAGCCAAGATGGGCAGCTCGAAGGTGAAGCCGCCCAGGCTGAAGCGCACATCCGTCAGCTCCGGGTTGACGGTGACGGACCCGGGCACGATAGCCACGTCGTCGAAGCCGTAGGCGGGCCTCAACTCCTTCATGGGAACGATACTCATACGCTACCGACCCCCTGCTGCTGGTCGCTGACCTGTGTTTAGATGAGAATATACCAGGAAAGGGGGCTGCGGTCAATGTAACTCGCCCCATTCCAGCAAACGGGTCTTAGCACTTTCCCGGAAGGCATTCCATGCCGGTGCTCTATCTGGTGGCCACGCCCATCGGCAACCTGGAGGACGTGACCCTGCGCGCCCTGCGCGTCCTCCGGGAGGTGTCCTCCATAGCGGCCGAGGACACCCGCACCGCTCGCAAGCTGCTTTCCCACTACGGGATCCGCGCCCGACTGGTGAGCTACAACGAGCATAACAAGGCGGCCCGAATCCCCTACATCCTGTCCCTCCTGCGGGAGGGAGACGTGGCCCTGGTGTCGGAGGCGGGGATGCCGGGCATCAGCGACCCGGGCACCGACCTGGTAGCGGCAGCGGCGGCGGCCGGCTTTCGAGTAGTGCCGGTGCCGGGTCCCTCTGCGGTGGTGACGGCCCTGGCCGTCTCAGGGATGCCTGCGAACCGCTTTCTCTTTCTGGGCTTTCTGCCCCGCCGCCAGGGCGAGCGCAGGCGCCTGCTGGCGGAGGTAAGGGGGCTTGGCTGCACACTGGTGGCTCTGGAAGCCCCCCACCGCCTGCGGGCGTCCCTGGCGGACGTGCTGGATGTGCTGGGCGACCGTCGTATCGCTGTCTGTCGGGAGCTGACCAAGGCCTTCGAGGAGGTGTTCCGGGGCACGGTGTCAGCGGCCCTGGCCCACTTCCAGGAGCCGCGAGGGGAGTTCACACTGGTCATACAGGGCGCCAGGACGGATCGGGCCGGCGAGCAAGGAGGAGGGGAAGCGCGCCTGTCGGGCGAGGGGCACGGGACGACTTCGCCGCTGACCGAGTCCCAGAAAGAGGCGTTGAGAGAAGAGCTGGCGTCCCTGAGGGAGCAGGGGCTGAGGGCGCGAGAGGCAGTGGCCCAGGTGTCAGCCCGCCATGGCCTGCCCAGGCGCCTGGTCTATCGCCTCTGGCTGGAGTCGGCATCCCGCCCTGGCCAGGGGGGCCTGTGTTAAAATCCACAACTGAGCGGAGATGGCCGAGCGAATCTTCATCGGCGTGGCCTGGCCCTACGCCAACGGCCCCTTGCACACCGGACAGATAGTGGGGGCTTATCTGCCTGCCGATATCTTCGCCCGTTACCACCGCACCGTCGGCAACCAGGTGCTGATGGTCTCGGGCAGCGACCAGCACGGCACGCCCATCACCGTGCGGGCGGAGCAGGAAGGGAAGACGCCGGCCGAGATCGCCGCCCACTACCACCAGGAGTTCCTCGAAACGTGGCGGCGGCTGGGCATCAGCTTCGACCTTTACACCTCTACGGGGACCGAGAACCATGCTCGCACCGTGCACGACATCTTCCTGAAGCTCTACGAGCGAGGCGACATCTACAAGGGCACCATGCGCCTTCCCTTCTGCACCGTGGAGGAGCGCTTCCTGCTGGACCGCTACGTGGAGGGCACCTGCCCCATCTGTGGCTACACGGCGGCCCGGGGCGACCAGTGCGACAACTGCGGCAACGTGCTGGACCCCGTGGACCTCCTGGACCCTCGTTGCCGCTTCGACGGCTCCCGCCCGGAGATACGGGAGTCGGAGCACTTCTTCCTGCGTCTCAGCGCTTACAACGACCGCCTGCGCAAGTGGCTCTCCAGCGACAAGGCCCACTGGCGCAAGAACGTCCTCAACTTCTCCCTGTCGTTGCTGGAGCAGGGGCTGCGCGACCGGGCCATCACCCGCGACATCACGTGGGGGGTGCCCATTCCCCTGGAGGGGTACCAGGACAAGCGCATCTATGTCTGGTTCGAGGCCGTCATCGGCTACCTTTCGGCCTCCAAGGAGTGGGCGCAGCGCCAGGGCGACCCCGAAAAGTGGCGCCAGTTCTGGCAGGACCCCAAGTGCAAGAGCTATTACTTCATCGGCAAGGACAACATCATCTTCCACACCCTCATCTGGCCGGCCCAGCTGATGGCCTATTCCGACGCCACCGGCGAGCCGTACAACCTGCCATACGATGTCCCCGCCAATCAGTACCAGACGGTGCGGGGGGCCAAGGCCTCCACCAGCCGCAACCTCGCGGTGTGGGTGCTTGACTTCCTCTCACGCTACGATCCAGACCCCCTGCGTTACTACCTGGCGGTGACCATGCCCGAGACCTCCGACTCGGACTTCACCTGGGCCGACTTCGTGCGTCGCAACAACGACGAGCTGGTGGCCACGTGGGGCAACCTGGTGAACCGGGTGCTGGCCTTTGCCTACCGCCACTTCGACCGCACCATCCCCACGCCGGCCCAGCTGCTGGAGCGAGACCGGATGTTGCTACATCAGGTGGAGCAGGCCCTGAAGCGGACGGGGGAGAACATCGCTGCCTGTCGCTTCCGGGCGGGGATCGAGGCGGCCATGGCGGCGGCGCGGGAGGCCAATCGTTACCTGGAGGACAGCGCGCCCTGGCGGCTGGTGGGGCAGGACCGGCCCCGTTGCGCCACCGTCATCTACACCAGCATCGCTGCCATCAATGGACTCAAGGTAGCCTTTTACCCCTATCTGCCCTTCACCAGCCAGCGGCTGCATCAGATGCTGGGCTACAAGGGCACGCTGGAGGCCCAGGGCTGGCGCTTCGATCTGCCTCGACCGGGGCAGCACCTGCTGGAGCCCGAGCCCCTTTTCAAGAAGCTGGACCCGAGCATCGTCGAGGAGGAGGAGGCCCGCCTGGGCGCCTGATGTTGCTAGTAGATGCCCATTGCCACCTCCAGGACCGCCAGTTCGAGGCCGACCGCCAGCAGGTGCTGGCCCGCGCCCGCGAGACGGGCGTGCGAGCCTTCGTAGTGGTGGGTTGGGACCTGGAGTCCAGCCAGCGAGCGGTGGAGATGGCCGACGAGCACGCCGACGTCTATGCCGTCATCGGAGTCCACCCCCACTATGCCAGCCGGCTGGACGGTCGCTCCCTCAAAGCCCTGCGGCGCCTGGCCGACTCGGCTAAGGTGGTAGCCATCGGCGAGACGGGCCTGGACTTCTACCGCAACCTGTCGCCCCCCGATGACCAGCGCCGCGCCTTCCTCGCCCAGCTGGAACTGGCCGCCGAGCTGCGCCTGCCAGTGGTGGTGCACTCGCGGGAAGCCGACCAGGAGACGTTCGCCATCCTGAGCCGGTACGAGCGAGCGGTGCTGCCCGACTGGCCCCACGACCGTCCCCTGGGCCAGATGCATTGCTTCGCGGGCGACCTTCCTCTGGCCCTGCGCTACGTGCAGCTGGGCTTCCTCGTTTCGGTGCCAGCCACCTGCACCTATCCCAAGAGCGAGCGCATCTGCACCGTCGCCAGGGGGCTGCCCCTGCGCTGGCTGACGGTGGAGACCGATGCCCCCTATCTTCCTCCCCAGGGACGGCGGGGGCAGCGCAACGAGCCTGCCTACCTGCCCGAGACGGTGGAGGCCATCGCCCGCTTGCGGGGCGAGGAAGCGTGGCGGGTGGCCCGGGGCACTGCCCTGGCCGCCGCCTGGCTGTTCGGGCTGGGGGACATCGGCGAGGAGGAAGGAACCTAGATGGTCGCGTCCCGTCTCTACGGCCCCGTGCAGCAGGACCTGGCCCTGGTAGAGGAGGTCATCGGCTCCCTGCGCCAGGTGGACTATCAGCCCCTGGCCCAGATGCTGGAGCTGGTGCTCTCGACCTCCGGCAAGCGGTTGCGGCCGGCCCTGGTGCTGCTGGCGGGCACCTTCGGCCATTACCGGCTGGACCTGCTGGTGCCTCTGGCCGCCTCGGTGGAGCTGCTGCACACGGCCACCCTGGTGCACGACGACGTCATCGACAGCGCCGACACCCGCCGCGGGCGCCCCACGGTCAACAGCGTCTTCCACAACAGCACCTGTGTGATGCTGGGGGACTACATGTTCGCCCATGCTGCCGAGCTGGTGGCCCGCACTGGCAACATCCGCGTCATCCGCCTTTTCGCCCACACGCTGATGGTCATGGCCCGCGGCGAGATCACCCAGGACATGTCGGCCTACGACTCCCGTCAGGACGTGCAGGAATACCTGCACCGCATCGCTGGCAAGACTGCCTCCCTGTTCGCCACGGCCTGCGAGGGCGGGGCCATCGTGGCTGAAGAGCCGGAGGAATGGATCCAGGCCCTGCGCGAATATGGCTACAACCTGGGGATGGCCTTCCAGATCGTGGACGACATTCTGGACTTCACCGGCGACGAGGCGGAGATGGGCAAGCCCGTGGGCAGCGACCTCATGCAGGGCACCCTCACCCTGCCCTCGCTCTTGTTGATGCAGCGCTATCCGGCAGACAACCCGGTGCAGCGCTTCTTCCGCGAGCGGACGGAGGACCACCTGCAGCAGGCGGTGCTCATGGTGCGAGAATCGGACATCCCGGCCGAGTCCTATGCCATGGCCAACCAGTTCTGTCGGCGGGCCCTCGAGGCGCTGTCGCCCCTGCCGGCGACGGAGGCCCGTCGCACCTTGGAGGAGCTGGCCCAGTACATCCTGGAGCGGCGCAGCTAGCCGCCGTAATGGCGCCGCGAGCGCCCACCGAGTGGCACGGGAGCGGGCCAGCTGCGCAGCGTCTCTGGAAGCAGCGCTCGAGGGCCGTGGACTGTCTGCAGGGGCCGACCTGGGCGGTCTGGGTGGGAGGCCCTGCGCCCGCGGTCGCCGCCGACCCCTCCAGCGAGGGCTAGAGTTCGGACGGCGGGCCCAGGAGTGGGAGCAGCCGGACACCTCTGCCTGACGACGCGCTACCCCCGATGCCCCGCGGGCGGCTTACTCCCCACTGCCTCCACGACGTGGGGACGGCCCGCCGCGTCCCGGCCCCGGCCCGTGCCCCGCTGGTGTCGTGTCCGGCGCCTCGGCGCAGGCGGATGAGGCCGCCGGCGGCTAGTCCTTCACCTCGGCGCGGCCGTGGGGGCTGAGGATGGTCTTGGGCGACTTCTTCTTGACGGCGATGGGCAGGGGGAAGCCCTGCTTGTCGATGCCCCAACGACGACGATAGCTCTCGTCGGCCTTCTCCAGGCGCTCCTTCTCGGCCTTGTCCTCCAGCTCCCCTTTGGTGGGCTTGGGCTTGACCTCTGGCTCGGCCAGCTCCGGGTGCTCGTAGTGGCGCATGCGGGTGGCCAGGCTCTTGACCTCCCGCTCCAGGTGCCAGTAGGTGCCCTTGTCGGGCAGGCGACGGGGGTAGCCATCGCGCATGGTGAAGGCGTTGAAGCTGGACATGATCCGCTCGGCATCGCGGTGACACTGGGGACAGGGGGCGGGCAGCGAGGCGTCGCGCATGGGACGGAAGTACTCGAAGATGCCCTCGCAGTGACGACAGTAGTATTCGTAGAGAGGCATCCTATCCCTCCTCTCCCTGGCCCTGCTGCGGCTCTTCCGCTTCGGGCTGGCGCACCGGCGCGATGACGCGGTCGAACTTGGGCGGTCGGTTGTACACGGGCCGGTGGTGATAAGGGACCCGCTGGGGATAGCCTGCCTTGAAAGAACGGGCGGCGAAGGAAGTGGGCATGATACGCTCCGCCTCCTTCCCGCAGCGGGGGCAGACGCCCGGCAGGTCCGATTCGCGGACCGGCCTCAGGGCCTCGAATACGTCGTCGCAGTGCTGACAGTAGTATTCGTAGAGCGGCATCGGCTCACACCTCCTGGCCCGCAGCCAGCGGGTCCCGCTGCAGGTGGTCGAGGAAGCCCGCGGTGCGGGCATCTCCTTCCAGCAGATGGGCGATATAGGCCCGCAGGTGCAGTTCCACCTCCCGCGCCAGGGCGGGGGGCAGGCGCAGGCGAGAGACCTGCCCCGACGTTCCGCGCTGGAGGAGGCGCAGGGCCTCCAGGGCACCGGGGCTGAGGGGCCGGGCGCCGCCCTGGGATCGAGCGCAGGACGGGCAGAGAACGCCCCCGGCCAGGGGCGAGAAGGCCCCGCCGCCATCGGCCCTGCTGCCACAGGCCAGACAGCGGTCCAGCTCAGGCCCGAAGCCGCTCAGGCGCAGCAGCCGCGCCTCGAACCGGCGTAGGCCCAGGGCGGGGACGATGCCCCGTTCCAGCCAGCGCAGGCAGTCCAGGAGGGCGGTGTAGGCGGGATAGGCCTCCGCGCCCAGGGGGAGGAAGCGGTCAGCCAGCTCGCAGGCATACAGGCCCATGCCCAGCCGGTCCAGGTCGGCCTGGAGGGCGGGGAAGCTCTCCAGGGTCTGGCACCCCGCCACCACGTAGCGGACGTGCCCCTGGGCCAGCTGGACCAGGACGCGGGTGAGGGGCTGGAGGTGGCCGCCCATGCGGCTCTTGGCCCTGCGCACGCCCTTGGCCTTGGCCTCCAGCTTACCGTGGGTGGGCGAGAGGAGCACCAGCAGGCGGTCCGCCTCCCCCAGGGGACGGTGGCGCAGGACGATGGCCTCGGTCTTGAACAGCCTGGGCGCCTCGGCCATCTACAGCTCCTGGCGCCCCTCCAGGGCGCGTGCGATGGTGATGTCGTCGGCGTATTCGATGTCGGCGCCCATGGGCAGGCCCCGCGCCAGGCGAGTGACCCGCACGCCCAGGGGCCGCAGGAGCCGGGCCAGATACATGGCGGTGGCCTCCCCTTCCAGACTGGGGTTGGTGGCCACGATGACCTCCTTCACCTCGCCCGACCGCAGCCGGTCCAGCAGCTCGCCCACCTTCAGGTCTTCGGGGCCCACGCCGTCCATGGGCGAGATGACGCCGTGCAGCACGTGATACAGGCCGCGGAAGCGACCGCTCCGCTCCACCGCCAGCACGTCCAGGGGCTCTTCCACCACGCAGATGACGCTGCGGTCGCGCTGGGGGTCGGAGCAGAAGCGGCAGGGGTCCACATCGGTCAGGTGCTGGCAGCGCGAGCAGAAGGTTACCCGCTCCCGCGCCTCCAGGATGGCCTCGGCCAGGGCACGGGCCTCGGCGGCCGGGGCGCGCAGGACATGATAGGCCAAACGCTGGGCGCTTTTGGGGCCGATGCCGGGCAGCTTGTGGAACTCCTCTATGAGGCGGGCCACCGGCCCGGCAACAGCAGCGGGATCTTGCAAGACGGGATGCCTCCTCTTTTGCTCAGCTAAGCACATTATAGAGCAGGGGCGACCCCGCCCCAACGGCCATTTATACTGGCCTCGGCGTGGAAGAAAAGGGCACCTGGCACCGCCTGCGCACCGCCTTCCGGCGGCGGTTCGGACGCGAGGCGGACGTCCTCGCCCACGCGCCCGGGCGCGTCAACCTCATCGGCGAGCACACCGATTACAACGGCGGACACGTGCTGCCCGTGGCCGTGGACCGGCGCCTGGCGGTGGCCGCCGCCCCCGCCCCGGGCCGGGAGACGCTCGCCCTGGCCCTCGACCTGGCCGAGGAGGACTCCTTCGGCCCTGACGAAGAGGCCGTCGCGGCGGCAGCCGGCTGGCGCGCCTACGTGCGGGGCGCCTTCGCCCTGCTGAGGCGGGAGGGCGTCGAGGCCCCGCCAGCGCTGATGGCCGTCTCCGGCCGCATCCCTATCGCTTCGGGCATGTCGTCGTCGGCCGCCCTGACGGTGGCCCTGCTGGCGGCCCTGACTCGTCTGGCCGGGGCGCAGCTCGACCGCCGACGCCTGGCGCTTCTCGCCCAGAGGGTGGAGAACGAGGCGGTGGGCGTGGCCTGCGGCCCCATGGACCCCCTGGTCGTGGCCTGCGGGCGCCGCGACCATGCCCTCCTCATCGACTGCGCCGACCTGACCCTTCGCCATCTTCCCCTGGGCCTGGCCGAGCGGGGCCTCTGCCTGGCGGTGGTGGACTCGGGCGTGCGGCGCTCCCTGGCCGAGACCCCTTACAACCAGCGCCGAAGGGAATGCGAGGAGGCCGCCCGCCTGCTGGGCCTGCCTAGCCTGCGCCGGGCGACGTGGGCGGACCTGGAGCGGGCGGGGGACTCCCTCGGCGGCGCGCTGCGACGGCGGGTGCGCCACTTCCTGAGCGAAGAGAAACGGACGGTGCGGGCCGCCTCCCTGCTGGAGCAAGCGCGAGTGGAGGAGCTGGGGCCGCTGCTCGTCCAGTCCCACATCAGCCTGCGCGACGACTTCCAGGTCTCGTCGCCGGAGCTGGACCTTCTGGTGGAGCTGTCGCTGGCGGTGCCGGGGGTGCTGGGCGCGCGCCTGACCGGGGCCGGCTTCGGCGGCTGCGTGCTGGCCCTGGCTCGCCTCGACGCCATCGAGCGGTTCGAGGCGCGGGTGCTGGCCCCCTACCGACGGCGCACGGGGCTGTCCGCCCGCCTGTACGTCTGCCAGGCCGACGACGGCCTGCAGGTGGAATCGCTCGCCTAGTCGGCGGTGATGCGACGCAGGAACTGGGCCTCCTCAGGGCGGTAGGGGGTGCCGTCGGGCCGGAGCACGTCGTGGAACCAGGGCTCGGGCTCCGCCTCGTAGGGCCTGGCCCACGAGTCCCAGGGATAGATGGTCTGGGTCTTGCCTGCCACCAGCCCCCAGCAGTAGGCCGCCACCTTCCGCTCCTTCAACAGGGGCAGCACGCCCTCGAAGGTGCTGCCCAAGGGCCGGGCCATGAACTCGGTAAGGAGCAGAGGTCGACCGTAACGCTCCAGGTCGTCCAGGCGCCGCCGCACCTCCTGCGGCGGCCCGTAGCAATGGAAGGAGACGACGTCCGATTCCTGCAGCATGAGGCGGTCGATGGGCGAAAGGCGGCGCGGGTCGCCCCACTCGCCCCGCCACAGGCCTGCGGTCAGGGGCTGCCGGGGCCGTGCCGCCCGCGCCCAGCGAAAGACCTTCCCCAGCAGCAGGAGCGCCATCTCCCCCTTGTTGGGGAGCTCGCTGGCGGCGTAGGCCGCATTCTCGTTGTCCGGCTCGTTGAACAGGTCCCAGGCCAGCACTCTGGGGTCGTCCCGGAAGCGCCCGATGATGCCCTGCACGTAGTCCCTCACCTCGTCATGGCGGGATGGGTCGCCCAGCACTTCGGCGCCCGGACTCTGCAGCCAGCGCGAGTTGTGCACGCCGGGTCGCGGAGGCGGCTGTGGCCCCGGCCGTGGCCGCGGGTCCCAGACGCCGTCCAGGAGCACGAACATGGTGGCGATGCCCAGGTCAGAGGCCACATCCAGGAAGCGGTCGATGCGGTCCAGGAAGCCCTGGGGGTCCTGCTGCCACACGAGGTGATGCAGGAAGACGCGCACGGTGTTGAAGCCCAATTCCCGCGCCCAGCCCAGCTCGCGGCGGATGGTCTCCAGGTCGAAGGTCTCTGCCTGCCACATCTCGAGCTGGTTGGCAGCGGTGCTGGGGACGAAGTTGCAGCCCACCAGCCAGGGCTGGCGACGGTGCCAGCCCCAGGCGCGACGGCTGCTCCACCGCCGCTGGTGGAACATGGGGCGCGGCTAGGGGTTGAGGCCGGGTAGGCCCAGGCCGCCGGCGATGCCCATCACTTGCTGCATCTGGGCCGTGCGCACCCTTTCCAGGGCCTCGTTGATGGCGGCCATCACCAGGTCCTGGAGCATCTCCACGTCGTCGGGGTCTACGGCCTCGGGCCGGATGGCGATGGACAGGAGCTGGGGTCGGGCATTCATCACCACTGTGACGGCGCCGCCGCCGGCGGAGGCCTCCACCACCGTCTCCTCCAGGGCACGCTGGGCCTGGGCCACCCGCTCCTGGAGCTGCTGGAGCTGGCGCATGAGGTCGCGCTCAGGTCGTCGCTGTGGTGGCATCGTCGTTGCCTCCTTCTCGGTCGAGGGGGACGGCGCCGTGGCGCAGGGCCTCCTGCACCAGGTGGCCGCCCCGGTTGCGTCGCTGGGGCGTCGCCACCTCCAGCCGCACACTGACGGGCCGGCCCAGGGCCTCGGCGGCGATGCGCTCCAGCACCTCTCGGTACATGGGCTGGTCGATGTGCTGGACGAGCTTCTGAAAGGGGAAGGCCAGCACCAGCTCCTCCTGGCCCACGGCTGCCACGCGGGCGTTCTGGAGGAGGTCGGCGAGGGCCAGGTTGACCCTTCGGCAGAGGGCTACCAGGCGCTGGTGCAGGTCGCCGGCCTCGGCATTCGCCGTGGCCTGTGGGGCCTCCTGCTCATGGGGCGCCGTCCCGGCAGAGGCGGCCGGGGGGGCGGAGGCCTGCGGAGCAGCCGGCGGGGGGTCGGCGAGGGCCATGGGGCTGCCCAGGGCCTCCAGCAGGGCCAGCTCCAGGGGCAGGGGCGAGTACGGGTCGTCGCGGAAATCGGCCGCTGCCAGGGCCTTGAGCGCCCGCACGAGGCGTTCCTCGGAAGCGGCCCGGGCCAGGGCCTCCAGCTCGGCCAGCTCCTCCTGGGCCACGTCCAGGCTATCGGCGAGGCCGCTGCGGATGAGGAGCAGGGCGCGCAGGTGGGCGACGGCTTCGCGAGCCATTTGTCGCATCTCCAGGCCATCGTTGCGGGCGGCAGCCACAGCTCGCAGGGCGGCTGACAGGTCGCCACGGGCGATGGCTGCTGCCAGCTCATGTCCTCTGGGGTCGGCTCGCAGCCCCAGGGCGTCCATGACCTGGTCCGGGGTGGGCGCCGGGCCGTAGTAGGCCACTACCTGCTCCAGGAGGTTGATGGCATCGCGCAGGGAGCCGCCCGAGGCACGGGCGATCTGCTCCAGGCCCCGGCGCTCGATCTCGTAACCTTCGGCCTGGCACAGCTGCGCCAGCCTGTCCACCGCTGCCTGGAGGGGGATCCGGCGCAGGTCGAAGCGCTGGCAACGGGAGACGATGGTGGCCGGCAGGCGGTGGGGCTCGGTGGTGGCCAGCACGAAGATGACGTGGGGAGGCGGCTCCTCCAGGGTCTTCAAGAGGGCGTTGTAGGCCTCCTGGGTGAGCATATGGACCTCGTCTATCAGATAGACCTTGTAGCGGCCGCCCATGGGTGCCAGGCCCACCCGGTCACGCAGGCGCCGTATCTCGTCGATGCCGCGGTTGCTGGCGGCGTCCATCTCCACCAGGTCGGGCGCCTGGCCCTGGAGGTACTCTTGACAGGACGGGCAGCGGTTGCAGGGCTCCCCGTCCTCGGGGGTCGGACAGTTGACGGCCTTGGCGATGAGGCGCCCCAGGGATGTCTTGCCGGTCCCTCTGGGGCCACACAGGAGATACGCGTGGGAGACGCGGCCCGAGGCGATGGCGTTGCGCAGGGTGCGGGTGACAGGCTCCTGCCCCACCACCTCGGCGAACCGCTGGGGGCGCCACTTGCGGTAGAGAACCTGGGGGCCGGGGCCTTCCCTCACCATCACGGCTCCCAGTATAGGCCGCAAACGCCCCCTGGGTCAGGAAGCCTTCTGTCCAGTAGGCCAGTCCCTATCGCTGCCGCTGGGCCTGGAACATCCAGAGGTGCTTCTCCAGCCCCTTGACCACGTCGATGAGGATGTCCTGACTGGCCAGATCCTCTTCCACCTCGTCCATGGCCGTGCGGCAGACGGCCGCCGTCTTTCCCAGGCGGTCGACCATCAGACGGACTACGTCGTCGTCGCGCAGCTCGCCGTCGGGCAGAGGCTCCAGGGTGCTCTCGCGGGCTATGTCGGCTGCCTGGCCGGCGGCCGGTACGCCCAGCGCCAGCATCCGCTCGGCCAGCAGGTCGGCATAAGCACGGGTGTCGTTGACCAACTCGTCCAGCTGCAGGTGCAGGCTGCGGAAGTTAGGGCCGTAGATGTTCCAGTGGGCCTGCTTGGCCTGCAGGGAGAGGTCCATCACGTGGGCCAGGGCTTTCTGCAGGGCAGAGGCCACCTTCACGCGGGTGTCGGCTGCCATAGCGACCTGAGTCTCCACCGCTCACCACCTCCCGAGGAACCTTTACGATGGGGGCTTTTCTGGTCTCCATTTTAGCCAGGGGCGGCGGAGCGGGTCAATTTTCGCCCGATACCTGGGCCAATATCGTCCTTTCTCGCTCGCGCATGCGTTCTTCTTCCTGCGGCAGCGCGTGGTCATAGCCCAGCAGGTGGAGGATGCCATGCACTAGCAGGTGGGCCACCTCTTCCAGCAGAGGGCGGCCCGCGGCCTCCGCCTGCCGCTGGGCAGTGGGCAGGGAGATGACCACCTCCCCTAACCGCAACAGCCCGTCGGGCGATGGGAAGGCCTCCCCCTCCTGCAGCGAGAACGAGAGGACGTCAGTCGCCTCGTCCTCGCCGGCGTAGGCGCGGTTCAGCTGGCGGACGGCCTCGTCGTCGGTGATGACGATGCTCAGCTCGGCCGCCCGCACCCCCTCGGCGGCCAGGGCGAGGCGGGCCACCCGCCGCAGCCATGGGGCCGAGACCTCCTGTCGGAAAGGAGGGTCGATGCGCACGTCGGCCCGCAGGCGGGAAGGCATCTAGGAGAGGACGCGAGCGGCCGCCTCGGCCGCCTCGATGACCGGGAAGGGGAAGATGCCCAGGGCCAGCAGCCCGACCACCGCTGTCCCTGCCGTGAGGGCTAGAAGGGGCGTCGGACGCACCGGCTCTGGACTGACCGGCTCGCCCACATACATGTTCAGGACGATGCGCAGATAGTAGTAGGCAGAGATGACGCTGTTGATGACGCCCGCTACAGCCAGCCAGACCAGGTCGGCCTGGACGGCGGCGTTGAAGATGTAGAGCTTGGCCACGAAGCCAGCCGTGGGTGGTATGCCCGTCAGCGATACCAGGCACAGGGTCAGGGCCAGGGCCAGGAGGGGCGAGCGACGGGCCATGCCCGAATAGTCAGCGATGGCGTCGCTGCGGATGCGGTGGGAGATGGCGATGACGCAGGCGAAGGCGCCCAGGTTGGTGAAGGCGTAGCTGGCAGCGAAGAAGAGGAGGCCTCCCACCCCCAGCTCCACCTGCGGCTCGCCCGCCGCCACCGCTGCCAGGCCGATGAGGAAGTAGCCTGCCTGAGCAATGGAGCTGTAGCCCAGGAGGCGCTTGATGTCCGTCTGCACCAGGGCCACCACGTTGCCCAGGGTCATGGAGAGCACCGACAGCACGGCGAACATCATGGCCCAGTCAGGGGCGATGGCGCGGTCCCCCAGCCCCTCGACGAAGAGGCGCAGGGCCACGGCGAAGCCTGCCGCCTTGGACCCCACCGACAGGTAGCCCGTCACCGGAGTCGGTGCCCCCTGATAGACGTCGGGCACCCACATCTGGGAGGGGACGATGGCCATCTTGAAGCCCAGTCCGGCCGCCAGCAGCACCGAGGCCAGCACGAAACCGAGGCGCCGGTCTTCGCCCTCGGCCGCCGCTCTGGCGATGCCCTCCAGGGACGTGGACCCGGAGAGGCCGAAGAGGAGGGCCATGCCGTACAGGGTCAGGGCTGCCGCCACCGCCCCCAGCAACAGGTATTTGATGCCCGCCTCGCTGGACCGGTCGTCCTTCAGGAAGCCGGCCAGGATGAACTGGCAGATGCTGGTCAGCTCCAGGGCCACGAAGATGGCGATGAGGTCCCGTGCCCCGGCCAGAAACATGAGGCCCGCCGCCGATGCCAGCACCAGGGCGTAGTATTCGGTCTGGTGACGGTTGCCCCGCAGGTAGTCCACCGAGAAGAGGACCACGGCGATGACCACACCGGCGAAGAGCACGGAGAAGAAGAGGGAGAAGTCGTCTAGCTCGTAGGCCCCGAAGAAGGCGCTGCCGCGGGTGTCGGTAACGGCGTGGGCCGCGGCCCAGGCCAGGGCACCTAGCCCCGCCAGCAAGGCCAGCCCAGGCGCCCCCACCATATACCAGACCAGCCAGCGCCGCGGCCCCAGCAGGGAGGCGAAGGCGTCGCAGATCAACAGCAGGCCGCCTACCGCCAGCAGCAGCAGTTGCGGGCCGATGAGGTTGACGCTCTCCATTCTCTGTTACCCCAGCCTGGAAGCGATGGGCAGCACGCCCCGCTCGAACAGGTCCATGACCACCGCCGGGTAGATGCCCACCAGCAGGATGACGACCACCAGGGCCAGGGTCGGCACCCGCTCCCACCAGGCGGCGGCATCGCCGATGCCCTGCCAGCGGGGGCTGGGCTCTCCCCAGAACACTCGCTGGATCATCCACAGAATGTATCCCGCTGCCAGCAGCACCCCCAGCACCCCCAGCACCGTCAGGAACTGGTGACGGGGGAATGTGCCCAGGAACACCGTCACCTCGGAGACGAACCCCGCCAGGCTGGGCAGCCCCAGGGAGGCCAGTCCGGCGATGACCATCACTGTGGCCACGTAGGGCATGCGGTGGGCCAGCCCCGACAGCTCGGGTATGGCCCTGGTGTGCGTGCGGTCGTAGACCAGCCCCACCATGACGAAGAGGAGGCCCGTCACCAGACCGTGGGTGAACATCTGCATGGCCGCCCCCGTCAGCCCGACGCTGCCCAGGGCCGAGGCCCCCAGCAGCACGTAGCCCATGTGGCTCACGCTGGAGTAGGCGATGAGCCGCTTGAGGTCCTGCTGCATCAGCGTCACCAGTGCCCCGTAGAGGATGCTGAGGGCGGCGAAGGCGGCCAGGAAGACCGCTGCGTCGCGGGCCACTTCGGGCAGGATGGAGAAGCAAAGGCGCAGGATGCCGTAACCCCCCATCTTGAGCAGGACGCCTGCCAGGATGACGCTCACCGCTGTGGGGGCATCGGTGTGGGCATCGGGCAGCCAGGTGTGCAGCGGCACCACCGGCAGCTTGATGCCGAAGGCGATCATCAGGAAGGCGAAGATGACCGCCGCCGGCAACACCGCCTCCCGCAGCGGCCCCATCGTTTGCAGCTCGCGCATGTCGAAGGTGCCAGCGGCGAAGCCCAGGGCCAGGATGCCCACCAGCATGAAGGCCGAGCCGAAGAAGGTGAACAGCACATACTTCCAGGCCGAGTAGACCCTGCGCCCCGTTCCCCAGATGGAGATGAGGAAGTACATGGGCAGCAGCTCCAGCTCGAAGAAAAGGAAGAAGAGCACCAGGTCCAGGGAGCTGAACACCCCCAGCAGGCTCGTCTCCAGCACTAGCAGCCAGGCGAAGTACTTCCGCGGCCGCAGCTCGATGTTCCAGGAGATGAGGACGGCCACGGTGGTCAGGAAGGCCGTCAGCAACACCAGCGGCAGCGACAGGCCGTCCACTCCCAGCAGGTAGCGGACAGTGAAAGGCGCCACGTCTGAGCTGATCCAGGTATGGGCGTCGACGAACTGGAACTGGGCGCCGTCCCGGTCGTAGGCGGCGAAGAGGGCCAGGGCGCAGCCCAGCACCACCAGCGAGACCGCCAGGGCCAGCCAGCGCGCCCAGGTCTCCCGGGCGCGGGGCAACAGCGCCACCGCCGCCGCTCCGGCCAGCGGGAAGAAGGTCATGAACGAGAGCATGGGCTTCGGTCCTCCGCCGTCACGGGTTGGCCAGCAACACCACCACCGTGGCCACCACGATGCCGAGGGCCAGGAAGGCCCCGTAGACCTGCGGCTGGCCTGCCTGGGCCAACCGCAGGCGGTCGGCGGCCTCGCGGGCTGCCTGAGCGATGCCGTTGACGATGCCGTCCACCACGTACCGGTCCCACAGGTGCAGGCCCTGGGCCACGCCCCCCAGCACCAGCCGCCCGGTTACGAGCCCCTCGTACAGATCGTCCAGGTAATACTTGCGTTCGAGCAGCCGGTGCAGGGGCGCCAGGGCTCGGGCGATGTCTTCCGAGCGCACGGCCCTCACGCCGTAGACGGCCCAGGCGACGGCCAGGCCCCCCAGTCCCACTGCCATGGAGGCGGCCGCGATGCCGAAACGGAAGTGGGGCTCGGCGGCCAGCTCCTCGCCCTCGGCAGGCAACGCCCCCGCCAGCAGGTGCTCCACCCCGTGCCCCAGGTTGGTGAAGCCGGCTGCCACTGCCAGCCCAGCCAGCAGCACCATCGGCAGGAGCATCACCAGGGGCGACTCGTGGGGATGGGACGGGGCGTGGCCGTGTCCGCCCGCCTCGCCACCCCGGTATTCGCCAGCGAAGGTCAGGAAGAGCATCCGTCCCACATAGAGGGCTGTCAGGAAGACGCCCACCAGTAAGGCCCAGAAGACGGCTGGCCGCTCGTCCCACGCCACCGCCAGCAGCTCGTCCTTGCTCCAGAAGCCGGCCAGCGGAAAGAGCCCCACCAGCGCCAGGGCGCCCAGCGTCATGGTCAGGAAGGTGACGGGCATGTACCGTGCCAGCCCGCCCATGCGACGCATGTCGAAGGTGCCGGTGGCGTGGTTCACGGAACCCGCTCCCAAGAACAGCAGCGCCTTGAAGAAGGCATGGGTGAACAGGTGGAACATGGCCGGCGCGAAAGCGAAGGACCCCAGGCCAGCCATCATGTAGCCCAGCTGGCTGATGGTGGAGTAGGCCAGCACCCTCTTGATGTCCGTGGCCACCACCCCCAGCAGGGCTGCCATGGTAGCGGTGACGGCGCCGATGACGGCCACCGTCGTGATGGCCTCTTCCGCCAGGGCATAGGCCGGAAAGAGCCGGGCCACCAGGTAGACGCCCGCCGCTACCATGGTGGCAGCATGGATCAAGGCCGAAACGGGCGTGGGGCCCTCCATGGCATCGGGCAACCAGACGTGCAGAGGGAACTGGGCCGATTTGCCCGCCGCCCCGGCGAACACGCCGCCGGCGAAGAAGGCCACCACGCTCCCTGACACCGCCCCCGCCAGCACAGCCTCGTGGATGCGGGCGATATCCAGCTCCCCCGTCTGCCACCAGATGAGCAGGATGGCCGATATGAGGCCCAGGTCGCCCAGCCGCGTCACCAGAAAGGCCTTGGTGGCCGCCCGTCGCGCCGAGTCGCGGTGGAACCAGAAGCCTATCAGCAGATACGAGCACAGGCCCACCAACTCCCAGAACACGAACAGCTGCAGGATGCTGGAGGCCGACACCAGACCAAGCATGGCGCCGGTGAACAGGGACATGAAGGCGAAGTAGCGCGAGTAGCCCGGGTCGCCGGCCATGTAGCCCTGGGAGTAGACCTGGACCATCAGCGACACGCCCGTGACCACCACCAGCATCAGGGCCGAGAGGCCGTCGAGACGGAAGCCGATGTCCACCGTCAGGGGGCCTACCGTCACCCACTCGTGAGGCGCGAAGCCCACGGCGTGGCCATCGTTCTGGATGGCCGAGTCCAGCGCCCAGATGGATAGGGCCAGGGCGGCGGCGATGGCCAGGATGGTCAGGTAACCGCTCCAGGCCGGCCGCCAGAACCTCAGCCCGCTGACCGAGAGCAGCGAGGCCAGGGCGATAATGCCGAAGGACCCCAGCGGGAGGAGGACGATGGCCCAGGCCGCTGCCTCGGGTATCGGGTCGAACACCTCAGACCTTCCTCATGATCTCTCGCGCCACGTGCCCCTTGCCCCAGGGCACGTAGACGGCGTGAGGCTCCATTTCCGCCTCCTCGGCCCAGGAGGAAGCGGGGACCACCAGCACCGAGAGGGCCTCGGCGTTGAACAGCGCCTTCCACATCTCGGCGGTGTAGGCGCTCTTGGTCTCCAGCAATCGGTACCACATGTCGGCTCACCAGCGCAGCAGGTTGATGCGGTCCACGTCCACCGACTCGCGCCGCCGGTAGATGGCCACTGCCAGGGCCAGGGCTACCGCCGCCTCCGCGGCAGCGACCGTTATGCTGAACACCACGAACACCTGCCCCGAAAGCCTTTCCGCGGCCTCCAGGAAGCGGGCGAAAGAGACCAGGGACAGGTTGACGGCGTTGAACATCAGCTCGATGCCCATCAGGATGCCGATGATGTTGCGCTTGGACAGGGCCATGAACAGCCCGACGCCGAACAGCAGGGCCGAGAGGACCAGGAAGTGCTCCAGCCCGATGCTCACTCTCAGTCCTCCCTCACCAGCACGATGGCCCCCAGCATGGCGGCCAGCAGCAGCACCGAGGCCACCTCGAAGGGCAGGACATAGCGGTTCAGCAGCGCCTCGCCGATGGCCGAGGCCGTCTCGCGAAAGCCCTCGCGGGCCCCGTCGCCCCAGTCGGTGGCCAGGGCCACCGCTATCACCAGGCCGATGAGGGCGCCGGCGATGGCCAGGGCGGGCCAGAGCATGGCCGTCTCGGCGTTGTCGCGGGCCGCCCGGGGCGTCAACACGATGGCGAAGACGATGAGCACCGAGATGGCGCCGGCATAGATGAGCACCTGGGCCACTCCCAGGAAGTCGGCCGAAAGCAGCACGAACAGCCCCGCCACGCCCAGGAAGCTGAGGACTAGGGCTACCACCGCCCGCACCAGGTCGCGGACCGCGGCCGTCACCACGGCCGCGCCCAGGGTCAGGGCGGCCAATGCCCAGAAAGCGACCACGCTGCCGGCGTCTTCCATCCCCCGCTTCTCTCAGGGCATAGGCTGGTAGTATATGCCGCCCACCTCGCGCACCAGCAGGGGGCGCTTGGGCCGCATCTGTGGCCGCAGGCCCCCGGCCAGGGCGCCCCAACCCAGCACCAGCGCCACCGTCAGCGCCAGGTTGAGGACGGCGAAGGCGGGCAGCACCACCCCTGCCGGGGCGCCTGTCTCCGCCCAGACCACCTTCTCGGCGCCCACCAGCAGGACGTTCAGCAGCATCAGGGGCAGCAGGAACTTCCAGGCGAAGCCCATGAGCTGGTCGATGCGCACCCGCGGCAGGGTCCCCCGCAGCCAGATGAACAGGAAGAAGGTGCCGTAGAGCTTGCCGAGGAAGATGAGCCAGCCCGGCACCCATTCTTCCAGTCCCCACAGGGTCCACCCGCCCAGCCACAGGGTGGTGATGGTGGCGGCCACGGCGAAACCGGCCACATACTCGGCCAGCTGGAACATGCCCCAGCGGATGCCGCCGTACTCGGTGTGGTAACCGGCCACGATCTCCGATTCGGCCTCTGCGATGTCGCTGGGGGTCCGGTTCACCTCTACGGCGCTGGCGATGATGAACGAAAGCAGGGCCAGAGGCTGCAGGAAGAGCAGCCAGGCGTTGTAGCGGTCCTGCCACGCTACCACGTCCAGCAGGCGCATGCTGCCGGTGAACGCTGTGGCCGACAGCAAGGCCAGAACCTGGACCACCTCGTAGCTGATGAGCATGGCCACCGTGCGCATGGCCCCCAGCAACGAGTACTTGTTGCTGGAGGACCAGCCGGCCATGAACACGGCGATGGTGGCGGTGGAGGTGACGGCCACGATGTAGAGCACCCCCACGTTCAGGTCGGCCACCACCATGCCCGGCGAGAAGGGGAAGACGGCCAGCACCAGGATGGCTGGCACCACCACGGCGATGGGCGCCAACCAGTAGAGGACGCGGTCGGCGTTCCGGGGGGTGACCATCTCCTTGGCCAGCACCTTCAGCGCATCGGCCAGGGGCTGAAGGAGGCCCCACGGCCCCACGCGGTTGGGGCCCAGGCGCACCTGCATTCGGCCCAGCACCCGCCTCTCGATCCAGATGAAGGCCAGCTGGCTGAGGATGGCCCAGAGCAGCACGGCAGCGATGCCGATGATGCCCGAGAGCACGTAGGGGACCCAGTCGGGGACGCCACGGTCGGCTATCCAGTCCAGCAGGGCGCCCACCGTGTTGCCCAGGTCGCGCAGGTCCCACCACTCGGCCAGGAAGGCGGTCACCGGTCCACCTCGCCCACGACGATGTCGACGCTGCCCAGGATGACGATGGCGTCGGCCACCGTCATGCCCTTAACCAGCTCCGGTAGAGGCGTCAGGTTGATGAGGGATGGGGAGCGGATGTGGAAGCGGAAGGGGGCCGGGCCGCCGTCGCTGACCACGTAGAAGCCCAGCTCACCCCTGGGCGACTCGATGCGCCCGTAGGCCTCGCCGGGGGGCGGCTGGAGGGCCAGGGGCACCGGAGTCTGGTACGGGCCGGAGGGGATCATGTCCAGGGCCTGCTCCAGGATACGGACCGACTGGCGCATCTCGGCCAGGCGGACCATGAAGCGGTCGTAGCAGTCGCCGTTGGTGCCCACTGGTATATCGAACTCCACCTGGTCGTAGGCGGCGTAGGGGTCGGCCTTGCGCAGGTCCCACGCTACCCCCGAGCCGCGCAACATGGGACCCGAGACCGAGTAGGCGATGGCCTTCTCGGCCGGCAGCACGCCGATGCCGCGGGAGCGGGCGATGAGGATCTCGTTCTCCACCAGCAGGTCTTCGTATTCGCTTATGCGCTGGGGCATCTCCCGCACGAAGTCGCGCAGGCGGGGCAGGAACTCGGGGGGCAGGTCGCGGGACACGCCGCCGATGCGCATGTAGTTGGTGGTGAGACGGGCGCCGCAGGCCAGCTCGAACAGGTCCAGGACCTTCTCCCTCTCTCGCATCATGTAGAGGAGGGGGGTATGCCAGGCGCCGCAGTCATTGACGAAGGTGCCGATGGCCATGCAGTGGGAGGCGATGCGCTGCAGCTCGGCCATGATGGTGCGTATCCACTGGGCGCGGGGAGGCACCGGCACCGACGCCAGCTTCTCCACTGCCAGACAGTAGGCCAGGTTGCCCGTCATGGCCGCCAGGTAGTCGGTGCGGTCGGTGAAGGGGATGTTCTGGGTGAAAGAGCGCTCCTCCGCCAGCTTCTCCATGCTGCGGTGGAGGTATCCCATCACCATCTGGCAGTCGACGATGCGCTCGCCGTCCAGGGTGAGGCGCAGGCGGAAGACGCCGTGGGTGCTGGGGTGCTGGGGCCCTACGTTGACCACGAAGGGCTCGGTGCGCATCGCCATCCCTATCCCCTCCCCGTGTCGGGCTCCCCGGGCTCGCCCGGGAAGCGCTGCAGCCCGGGCATGCGCTGGCCGGGCATCCCCAGCCAGTCCTTGCGCAGGGGGTGGCCGGGGAACCCCTCCCAGAGGAACAGCCGCCGCAGGTCTGGGTGTCCGCGGAAGCGGATGCCCATCAGGTCGTAGGCCTCTCGCTCTTGCAGTTCGGCCCCCGGCCAGATGGAGGTCACGGAGGGGACCTCCGGCTCTTCGCGGTCCCAGACCTTCACCTTCAGCACCCCTAGCTGGTTGCGGCGCAGAGACTGGAGGTGGTAGACCACCTCGAAGTGGTCGAGGCGGTCCACAGCCGTGAGACAGCTGAGGAAGCGAAAGTCCGTCTCCTCGTCATCGTGCAGGAAGCGGCAGACCTCCGTCAGGGAATCGGGGCGCACCTCGACCCACTCGGGGTTGGCGTCCACCACCGCCTCGGGCAGCCGCTGGGATATGCGGTGGGCCAGCTCCAGGCCCGAAAGGTAGCGGGTGGCCATGGCTAGGCCTCCCTCTCTCGTCGGGGGTGGCAATGGCCACCCCGCAGCGCCGCTCCTACAGCCACTCCAGCGCCCTCTTGCGCCAGGCGTAGATGAGGCCGATGAACAGCACCAGCACGAAGGTCAGCACCTCGATGAAGCCCGCCACCGCCACCCTCTCCAGGGAGGTGGCCCACGGGAAGAGGAACACCGCCTCCACATCGAAGATCACGAACAGCAGGGCGAAGACGTAATAGCGGAAGTTGAACTGCACCCACGCCGGCCCCTCGGTGGGGATGCCGCATTCGTAGGTGTCCTCCTTCACCGGGTTGGGGCGGTCGGGGCGAAGGCGCAAGCGCGAGAAGAGCCACGAGGTAACCACGCCGCCCAGGGGGAAGATGACGGCCAAGACCAACAGGAAACCGACGTGGCCCCACTCAGACAGCATGGACGGGAATTTGTGAACGTCGTCGCGTTTCGGGCGCCAGTATAGCACAGGCCCTCTCGAGGCACAAGCCGACGCAGGGGAACCTTGACGCTCACGGGAAGGATATCTAACATCGGGGCGTAGAGGGATGCGGGAGGCCGAGCGCGGCCTCCCTCTATCATGGGAGGACAGCCTTGACCCAGGCCCGACCTTACCTTAAGCCCCTACCGGAGCCCAGCCCCGAGACGCGCTTCTTCTGGGAGAAGTGCCGCCAGCACGAGCTGTGGCTCCCTTACTGCCGCCGTTGCCAGCGCTTCTTCTGGTACCCGCGCGACTTCTGCCCCCGCTGCTTCGCCTGGGACGTGGAGTGGCGCCAGGCCAGCGGCCGCGGCAAGGTCTACACCTTCGCCATCCACTATCGCGCCTTTCACCCTGCCTGGGAGCCGGAGGTGCCCTACGTCACCGCCATCGTCGAGCTGGAGGAGGGGGTGCGCCTCTACACCGCCCTGGTGGACGTGGAACCGGAGCCGGGGAAGGTGCGCTGCGATATGCCGGTGGAGGTGGTGTTCGAGGACGTCAACGAGCGGATCAGCCTGCCCAAGTTCCGACCCCTGCCGGAGGACGCCCATGCTTGAGGCCATGCACGAAGAGCGCATGCACCCCCTGGAGAAGCTCGACGTCCGCGAGAAGCGGGAGCTGCTGCGCAAGGTAGCCATCGTGGGGGTGGACGAGAGCGACGAGATAGGCATCGTCCCCCACAAGTCCACCCTGCAGCTGCATGCCGAGGCGGCCCGCAACGCCCTGGCCGACGCCGGCATCGACAAGTCGGAGGTGGACGCCGTCCTCACCTGCTCGGCTGGGGGAATGGCCAGCGTGCAGTTGGCGGAGTATCTGGGCATCGTGCCCACCTTCACCGACAGCACCATGACGGGAGGTTCCTCCTTCGCCATTCAGCTGGAGCACGCTGCCCTGGCCATCGCCGCCGGCATCTGCAAGGTCGCCGTCATCACTCACGGGCAGCGGGGTCACTCGGACCGGGGCCGCCCTGGGGCGCGGGCGATGATGGACCCCTGGGCGCCGGCGGCCCAGTTCGAGGCCCCCTACTACGTAGGTGGGCCGGTGGGCCAGTATGCCCTGGCCTGCATGCGCCACATGCACGAATACGGCACCACCCATGAGCAGTTGGCCGAGATCGCGGTGGCCACCCGCAAGTGGGCCATGCTCAACCCCAAGGCCATGATGCGGGAGCCTTTGACCATCGAGGACGTGCTGTCCTCGCGGTGGGTGGTCTATCCCTTCCACCTCTACGACTGCTGTCTGGTGACGGACGCCGGCGGGGCGGTGGTGCTGACCAGCGCCGAGCGGGCGCGGGACTGCCGCAAGCGGCCGGTGTGGGTCCTGGGCGCAGCCACCTCCCACACCCACCTGACCCTGACGGCCATGCCCGACCTCACCCAGACCCCGGCCCGCTACTCCGGCCCCAGGGCCATGGCCATGGCCGGGGTCACTCACAGCGACATCGACGTGGTGGAGGTCTACGACTCCTTCACGTACACGGTGCTGGTGACCCTGGAGGAGCTGGGCTTCTGCGCCAAGGGCGAGGGCGGGCCTTTCGTCTCGGGCCAGCGCACGGCCCCGGGAGGCGACTTTCCGCTGAACACCAATGGCGGCGGCCTCTCCTACACTCACCCCGGCATGTATGGCATCTTCCCCATCATCGAGGCGGTGCGGCAGCTGCGGGGCGAGTGTGGCCCGAGGCAGGTGCCCAATGCCAGGGTGGCCCTGGTCAACACCACCGGCGGCACCCTCTCGGCCACCGGCACGCTGGTCCTGGCCGCCGACTGAGCACGGGCATGCTCATAGACCTGCACACTCATACCGCCCGCCTATCCTACGATAGCCAGCTCTCGCCCGACGAACTGGTGGAGGCGGCCAAGGCGGCGGGGCTGGACGGCATCTGCCTAACCGAGCACGACTTTGCCTGGGAGCCGGAGGAGGTCGAGCGCCTCTCGCGTCGCCACCGCTTCCTGGTCTTGCCGGGGATGGAGGTGAACACCGCCCACGGCCATGTCCTGGCCTACGGGCTGGACCGCTACGTCTTCGGCATGGACCGCATCGAGGTGCTGGCCCGGCTGGCGAGAGAGGCAGGGGCGGTGCTGGTGGCCGCTCACCCCTACCGTCGTCAGGCGCCCTGGGAACCCGGGCGGGACGGCGCCTGGGAGGAGGCATTGGGGCGGGCTATGTCCAATCCGTGCTATAGCCATGTCTGCGCCATCGAAGCCATCAACGGGCGCGGCCGGGAACACGAGAACCGCTTCTCCCAGGAGCTGGCCCAGCGGCTGGGAATGCCGACGGTGGCAGGCAGCGATGCCCACATGGCGGCCGACGTGGGCACCTGTGCCACCGAGTTCCTGGTGCCGGTGAGGGACCTGGGAGACCTCATCGGTGCCCTGCGCCGCGGCCTCTTCCGGCCGGTCGCGCTGCGGGCGAGCGGTTTGACGCGCCCGTGAGGGTGGTGTATCCTTCCCACGGGCCGCCAGGCCCAGGTCAGGCTCAAAGGAGGGACCCCATGACGCAGCCATCCCTCATCACTGACGAGATGCGTTCTTACATAGGCCGTGAGTCCGAGCCTGTAACGGTGGAGGTGGACAAGACGGCCTGTCGCATGTTCGCGCGGGCGGTGGGCTACACCGACCCCGTCTTCTACGACGAGGAGGAGGCCAAGCGACGCGGCTACCGCAGCATACCGGCGCCTCCTGGCTTTCTGGGGCACCCCGTTTACAACCCCGCCCGGCCCCAGCGGGCCGACTACCTGCCTCCCTTCCAGACAGGGCTGCGGCGCGTCCTCAACGGTGGCACCGATATCGAGTACTTCGACGACATCTGCGCCGGCGACGTGCTGACCATGACCCGCAAGCTGGTGGACCTTCAGGAGCGGGAGGGGAGGCTGGGCAAGATGCTCATCATGGTCAACGAGATGACCTATCGCCGCGGCGACCAGGTGGTGGCCAAGGTGCGCGGCACCCTCATCCAGTACTAGGAGGGAGGCAGGGCCATGAGCCAGCAGCAGCTCTATTTCGAGGACGTTCAAGAGGGGCAGGAGGTCCCCACCCTGACGGTCCACTGCGACTCGCAGCGGCTGGTGATGTGGGCCGCCGCCTCCGGCGACTTCTACCAGATCCACTACGATAAGGACTTTGCCATCGGCAACCAGCTGCCGGAGCGCATCGTGCACGGCGCCCTCAAGCACGCCCTGCTGGGACGCATGCTGCACGAGTGGATCGCCCCGGGCGGACGCATCAAGAGGCTGGCCTGCCAGTACCGGGGCATGGACCTGGTGGACAAGAACGTCATCTGCAAGGGCGTCGTGACCAGGAAGTACCAGGAGGACGGGCGCAACCTGGTGGAGCTGGAGGTCTGGACCGAGAGCGAGGACGGCCAGAAGACCACACCGGGTACCGCCATCGTCATCCTGCCTTCGCGAGGCCGCTAGGGCCACAGCATTTTTCAGGAGGAGAACCCATGGGCAAGCTGGAGGGCAAGGTAGCGGTGGTCACCGGCGCCGGCCGGGGCATCGGCCGCGCCATCGCCATACTCTTCGCCCGCGAGGGGGCCAAGGTGGTCGTCAATGACCCTGGCGTCGGCCCCGACGGCGTGGGCCATGACCGCGGGCCGGCGGACCAGGTGGTGGAGGAGATACGGGCGGCTGGGGGCACGGCGGTGGCCAACTACGAGACGGTGGCCGACTACGAGGCGGCGGGGCGGATCATACAGGCGGCGGTGGACAACTTTGGCCGGATCGACATTCTGGTGAACAATGCGGGGATACTGCGGGACCGGATGATATTCAACATGACGGAGGAGGAGTGGGACGCGGTCATTGCGGTGCATCTGAAGGGGACGTTCAACTGCACCAGGCACGCGTCGGTGCTGATGCGGCAGCAGCGCT